>JAVVWU010000099.1:0-509 GCA_036651955.1 Kiritimatiellia bacterium | reverse complement strand
ATTGAGCTACAAAGCAGTAGAAATTACGGTCCAATCTAAATCAGAAGTTAGGAAGGGGAGCTCCTGATAACTCTTGGACTTGTGAAAGTACCACTTTCAGTTTAGCATCTTCATCTACTTAGATAGTAGAAATTAAATGGTTGACCTAGCGGAACTCGAATCCACAACCCACGCATTAAAAGTGCGTTGCTCTACCAATTGAGCTATAGGTCAGTAAAATGGCTCATGAGCCAGGACTCGAACCTGGAACCGGATGGTTAACAGCCATCTGCTCTACCATTGAGCTACTCATGAATAAAAAGCTTTCAAAGATCATTATCATCTTCATTGCTTATCAGCAGATGATGAGAGTATTATAACAAACCTACTAAATAATGTAAACAACTTTTTTTATTTTTTTCGATTTTGAGTCACCTGCTCCGACTATCAGTCAGACCAGTAAATGGGTACATAAACTAGAATGATTACTAGTATCACAGGCGCTAGCCTGTATCCTATTATTTAATTAG
>JAVVWU010000098.1:0-524 GCA_036651955.1 Kiritimatiellia bacterium | reverse complement strand
TATGAAAATGTTTGGCACATTTCTTTTAATGTCTCTCCTCTCGCTACCGCTTTTCGTTCAAGCGGAGACGATGTATTTTGGTGCGCAACTGTTCTTTGCTCCTCCGGTGAAATATGTTGATGGAAGCGCACTGGTGAAAAACGAATGTTTCGCCGTCGTCTATGTCTTTAATGTAGAAAATCTGACGAACAGTTCTCCCACTCCTTTTACGATTGACGCCGCCGGACAGCTTAAAGCCACGTCGCTGACCGCCGATGTCCGGTGGGGGAAGATTTCGACCCATGATAGAAAGAGCTTTGACACTGTTGGAACCGTCGCCGGCGTGCCGAAGAATCAGTATGTGACGGAGCAAAAGCTGCATACATTCAGCAGTCTGTTGTTGAATACGGACTTTCAAGGAACGGTTCCCTTTTCTGCGACCGCTTATTTAGTCGCGATGGATACGCGCTTCGGCAATAAAACGTGCAAAGGTGCGCCGAAATATATCGCAGCGTACGGCGTCTCTTATTTAGGAACAGTATCTC
>JAVVWU010000097.1:0-524 GCA_036651955.1 Kiritimatiellia bacterium | reverse complement strand
AGAATAAAAGTATTAATTTTTTAGATGAATTAGTTTGCATTTTTCCAAATACGAGCTATATTAAAGGCATGTGAGGCGGGTTAGCTCAGTTGGTAGAGCAGTGGAATCATAATCCACGTGTCACTGGTTCGAGTCCAGTACCCGCTACCACTAATTTTGAGATTATAAACGCTGGAGTTGAAAAATTCCGGCGTTTTTTTATTGTCGCAGCAAAAGCAGAGTATTTTCCTGCTTATCATGATGTAAAGCGTATAAAGTACATAAACCGCAGTGCGACCAACAATTATTTCCTCAAAAAGAATAAAAAATCTTCTAAAAATATAATAATAGATGTTGCATTTTTGAGAACAGGGCGCTATTCTAAATATGAGCTCCATCATGAGAAATAATAACCGCAAAATTTTTTCGCGGTTTTGACGGCAAACTGCGTTGAGGAAGTAAAAACGCAGCATTTGTAACTTATCATGATTGGAAAGCGTAGTAATGTCGCACGTTAACAATCAATTTTTGGGAAATCATTCAAT
>JAVVWU010000096.1:0-526 GCA_036651955.1 Kiritimatiellia bacterium | reverse complement strand
TTCCCGGCGCGACAGATGTTTTCAACGTCGCATCCGACACCTCCGTATGTGTGCATTCCTTCGCCGCCCCCGACAAGATTACCGTACCGCCACGAATTATCAGCGTTTGACCACCCGTTATCGCACCGGAGAACTCCGCCGTTCCAGCACCGTTCTTCGTCAAATTCCGTTCAAAGACAAGCGGAACTGACACGCTCAATCTCGCATTCGCCGCCACATCTAAACTCGCCGGCTTGTTCTGCACCCAAATTTGACTGCCGGTAATCGAAGCCGTTGCACCTGTCGCGACTTCAATGATTGCACCATTAAAAAGACGAAAACCGCCACTCCCTGCGAAGTTCTTAAGCTCTCCGCCATCCTCTAAAATCATCTTTCCACTAAACGTCTCATGCGATCCTGTTTTCTCAAGCAGACCGGCGACCGTTGCCACAAGCGTACTATTGGGTTGATTGAAACCAATCACATCTTGCCCATTCAACTTCAAATGGGCGCCTTTCTTGACGGTGAAGCTCGGAGCATTCCCTTC
>JAVVWU010000095.1:0-553 GCA_036651955.1 Kiritimatiellia bacterium | reverse complement strand
AGCGCGAGAAGCGAGAAGAAGAATGTTTTCATTGCCAGTTCCTAAAGCGTGTGGAGTAAAGAGTGCAGGCGTTGCCGAGCGTCGTAAAGGTTCGTCTCCGTCTGCTGACGTGTACCTCCCGCGAGGATAGAGCGTCAGCAGTGGCTACGCCTTCATTGTAATGGAAGCGGGCGTGATAAGACGGGAATAGAGGGAGCGGCGATCAGTTGCTGAAAAAAGGACGCACCTACAGGCGCAGCGAATCGAAAAGGTCGCTGGCGATAATTGATTCCTGCCCATGAATGAGCGCCGTGGCGTCGCCTGCCAAGGCATGATGATAGACGGCGAGACAAGCGGCATCTTCTGTTCCAAGTCCGCGTGCCAGGAGTCCGGCGATGATGCCGGTGAGAATATCGCCGGTGCCGGCGGTTGCCATTCCCGGATTGCCACCCATACAGAGATGAATGCGTCCGCCCGGTTCCGCCACGAGCGTATGATGTCCTTTGAGAACGGTAATGGCGTGATATTTGGAGGCAATCGCCCGTGCGGCGGCAGGACGGTCGCGTTGGATTTC
>JAVVWU010000094.1:0-653 GCA_036651955.1 Kiritimatiellia bacterium | reverse complement strand
GCCCATTTTGAGACTGTTGCGCGCATAGGCACGCCCGTTGTTCGCTTTTTGGGAAATTTTACGCGGTGTTTTGCTCCTCTCTGGAGGCAGATGTGCTAAACGTTGCTATGTTTGGTAAGACAGCCAAACAGTGGCGGGATGAGAATCCTGGGGTAGCCGGCAACGTTCGTGATCAAGCAACTTTACAGCAACTTATTGTGCTGTCTAATATGGAAAGCCTAAACGCTGAGATGATTAAGCGCGGGATGAGTCGTGATGATAGGCTGATGGAACTGAATCGTGTGGCAAAAGAGCAAATGCGGTCGCTAGTCAATTCATCGGGCGTGAAGCGGCTGAGTGATACAGAGTAGTGAAATGGACTCTATTATAGATTTTAAGACAAGAGATACAAATGCGAGATTTAGAGTAACTAAAGTTCATACTTCGCGCGAAGTGAGGCTCCTCAACTTGTACCTTTTACGCAATTATTTTCAGTTGTTCATAACGTAATAGAGCTTTCGATTGCTTACGACACTTATGCAGGAATTAGACGAGGATAATAGTACACTTGCGAGACGAGCGGAGGCTCTCATGGTTTGTGGCAATGAACTTGCCCCGAGGCGGCGACCTTAGCCATTCATTTCTCGTGCTTTAGTCATAGCTTCAACAAATTT
>JAVVWU010000093.1:0-724 GCA_036651955.1 Kiritimatiellia bacterium | reverse complement strand
GTAAGGTTCGCGGCGGTTCCGTTTATAACCGTATTCGCCACATCGACGATTCCCGTAATTGTCAACAGCCGCGTTTCGATTTGCGCCACGCGAATAATCACGTTTGCGGCGTTCGCCCATGCTTGACGAAGTTCGAGCAAATACGCCGTCATGACTTCGTTTATTGCGGTTTGCAGAATCGCCCATGAATACCCAGTGTCAAATTCGAGCGTTACGGTAACGTTGACCGTTGTTTCTCCGGGGGCGTCAACCGTGACCGTATGCCCGATTGGGGCGATTCCGCGCCCTTCTCCTTGCGGGGGCGGGTCTATCGCCGCTTGTACCGACGCAATCAAAGTTGCCGACGCTTTATTGTAATCGGCGGCAAGGATGGTCAATTTGACGGTTCCCGCCCCGTTCCAGACAGGCGTTACTTTGCAGGCTCCAACGCCTTCAATGGCGTTAGTTTCGAGCAAATAGTCTTGCGTATTGCCGCCAAAGGCTTTATTTGCTGAAGCGTCGACATAATATCGCGTCCGCAAATCTTCGGTCGTTTCCTCGTTTTCGCCCGGTATCAATAGGGCGGTCAGGCTTGCGGTTTCGAGGCCGTCAATATAATTGATTGGTACAATGTTCCCGATATACTGCCCGCCCTCGATTCCCGCCGTTTCGCAGATCATTTTATAAACGCCGTCGCTGATTTTCTCCGAAGCCACATAGGTTAGCGTGCCCCCGGTGAACCGCT
>JAVVWU010000092.1:0-734 GCA_036651955.1 Kiritimatiellia bacterium | reverse complement strand
ACTCGCGGCATCGTCAAAGGCGACGTACAGCGATTCAGCGACCTGGCTCTTGATCGCTTTGGTGCTTTCCAGGCCCAGGACAAAACCTTCGGCCTTGCCACCCGCGCGATTCAATTCTTCAGCGGTGCCGGCCTGAGTGATTGCATCGAACAGTTTTTCGGCGTGCGGGCCGACGCCTTTTGGCAGGCTGATTTGAGCGGTGGTCATGCGAGCACCTCGATGTACAGTGATGTGTGATTCATGGCGCGTACCTTTTCGGCGAATGGCCGGCAGCGCGTGTAACCACTTCCGGGCGGCCATGGTAGACCTCTGCTACGGTTCTGGTAACCGCCAATCGCCGATAGACCACCGTCCGTCCTGATATTTCAAGAAAATTTACAACTGGCGCTTGACTTGTCTTTTTGAATCAGTAACATACGCGCCAATTCCGCGATAGCTCAGTTGGTAGAGCAAGTGACTGTTAATCACTGGGTCCCTGGTTCGAGTCCAGGTCGTGGAGCCAGACAGCAAAGCCCCTGAATCGAAAGATTCAGGGGCTTTTTTGTGGGCGCTCGGAAAGATCAAAAAATCGCAGCCTGCGGCAGCTCCTACATTTTGAAATGCATTCCCCCTGATGGAGCTGCCGAAGGCTGCGATCTTTTGATCTCCACGAAAACGAAAAGGCCGATCTGTCTTCCAACAGATCGGCCTTTTTATTCGATCAGCGATCAAACATGCTCGCTGCTTTTCATCTG
>JAVVWU010000091.1:0-959 GCA_036651955.1 Kiritimatiellia bacterium | reverse complement strand
CATCTGTGCTGGCATCTCCATGTGTAGACGCATCTTTGTTGCTTTTCGCGGCCTCTTCGTGATGCGTCAACTATGAGGACTCGCTAGGTACCTGTGGATGTCTCACGCTCAGCGCGGTATCCCCGCTTTGCGCCAGCCTGCTTTATTACGTCTTCTCACCTAGCAGGCGTTGGCAATTAGACTAGGCTACCTTAGGCAGCCAGTGCGAGCTCGTTAGAGTCTGCATTTATTTTTTTTGATCAGCTTTTTAGAAGGCCAACTGATCAACCTTCACATGCAACCAGCACCTCAAACTTCCAGTCGAAACCAAGGCGCCCCCACGTTATATATTGAGACAAAAAATCCTGCCATAACGTTCAAACAAACATTTGAAATCGGCAGGATTATTATCATCGTGCTTTCAACAAGTGGCACGCCCGTAGGGATTCGAACCCCAAACCTTCTGATCCGTAGTCAGACGCTCTATCCAATTGAGCTACGGGCGCTTTGACTTGCATTGCACACCACCGAAGTGGTGAGGGAAATATAATCGATTTTTTCATTTGGTCAAGAGATAAATGCAATTATTTTTTACTTTTTCATTTAAGTTCTTCTAGCAATCAAGCGTTTCACCTTTGCAATCAGTGCTTGATCTGCTATTTTGCATTTGCGGTTTTATGAATGAGTTTGAAGTCATGCGAGATCCTTTGAAGGCATTGGAAAAGTTTTTTGGATTTTCCAAGCTTCGTGAGGGGCAAGATCAGGTAATTCACTCCATTTTAGATGGCAATGATACTTTGGTTGTAATGCCTACAGGGGGAGGTAAATCGCTCTGCTATCAACTGCCGGCACTCTGTCGCGAGGGGATCACCTTTGTCGTAAGTCCATTGATTGCCTTGATGAAAGACCAAGTTGATGCCCTTGAGCAACGGGGAATCCCCGCAACAATGATCAATAGCTCACTGGGACAAACGGAGCAA
>JAVVWU010000090.1:0-1001 GCA_036651955.1 Kiritimatiellia bacterium | reverse complement strand
TCATGGGGGGGAGGGCGTCGTTCGTCAAAAAATCAACCGTGACTTCGAGGGCGTCGGCAAGTCTTTCAACCGTCGCCATCTTCGGAACGTTCTTCCCGCTAAGGTATTGACTGATCGAAGGCTTGCCGATCCCGGTCAATCCCGAAAGTTGGGCTTGCGACATTTGGCGTTCCTCCATCGCTCGTTTAAGGTTCGCCGCAAAACTCATTTGGTCATTCCTCCTTTTTATAGTCTTTGGGCAATTGAGGCATGGGGTTTTTGTTGTAAGGCTTGCGGATTCCAAGCACAAAGCCTTCCGCGCAAGGATAAACGTAAATCACTTGAACCGCCGCCTGTCCGTTACTTTCCGCAAGCCTTTTCTGATCGTCAACGTATCGGTTGAGTTCGTCCATCGTGTCAAAGCCAAGGATTTGCTCGATCCACGAATACAGAATCTTTTTCATGTAAGCGTTCTTCTTTCCCTGTGCGGAATCTGCTTTGTCGAAATGCGCCATTCGACGAATTCCTGATAGGTTGGCGGCTGTTTGCCGACGTGGGAATAGGCAAAGTCGATCATGCTCATTGCGTCTTGCAGCGTGAACGCTTCGGGTTTCACGAAAAATTCAGGAAGCGCAATCCCGTTTTGATCGGCAATTGTCTTGAGCGCAATCGCCACTTCACGCGGCGTCGCACCTTGCGCTTTAAGCGCGTCGCGCGTCATTTCCATCATTTTCACCACGTCGCCAAGCGGGGTTCGAGCTTGACCGTAAGTTCCGGTTTTACGAATCGTTGGCAATATCTCGTCAAATACCCACTTTTCAAACCGTTCGGCGCTAGGCAAACGCGAATGGACAATCAGCCGATAAAGATCGCCTTCGGAGATGAAATTCGTCTCCAGTGTCTTGGTTGAGCTTTGCGGATGGGGTAGGTCGCGTTTCACGACCCACCGGCAATGCCGAATAATCGCGTCTTTGGGGTTGCTGTACCCCAAAATCCTTGCCGCCATCGTGGCGGGGAAATAA
>JAVVWU010000089.1:0-1097 GCA_036651955.1 Kiritimatiellia bacterium | reverse complement strand
GATACGCGCACTTTGGTGACGGGCTTGGCCACGTTTGAAGATGCGATTACATACGCGGAAGACGTGGTGACAATTGGCACGACGGTTTGTTCCAGCAAAGTTAAGGCCGGCTATGAATTTGATAAAATCGGTCAACCGGCACCGACGGCGATTACGGCGCGTGGCGTTAGCATTAATGTTTACTACACACGCATCACCGCGCCGGTGGTGAAAAACAAGACTTGGGCGGACGGCGGCGTGGGCAGGCCGGGTGAAGGCGATGTCAGCATTGCGTTGGAGCGGTCGGTTGCCCTTGCAACAGAAAAGGATAAAGACTTCAACCCGGGTACGCCTAATCCGGCAATAACGGACAATGCGTGGACATACACTTGGCCGGAACTGCCTACCCATACGACCGACGGCGTGCTGTATATCTATAAGATGGTCGAGAAGGAGAACGCGAAGGTTGTGCCGAATGGCGGGAAGGTCAAAATCGGCGGCATGACGTACACGGTAAGCTATGACGGTGCGGGCAATGTTACCAACACCCTTGATACCGGAACGCTCAAGATCACGAAAGCGCTCAAGGACGCTACGGCAGAGGAGAGCGATGCGTTTACCTTCACCGTAGGCAATGTGCCGGATAAGTTTGATACAAAGAATGTGTCGGGCGGGACGGCTGCGCTGTCGGGAAAAACGCTGACGATTTCGGGCGTCAAGCAGGATGTGCCGGTCACCATCAAGAACCTGCCGGTCGGAGCGTATACGGTCACGGAGACCGGCGTGCCGGAGGGCAAGACGTATACGACGAAGGTGGGCGAAGCGGAGACAATTTCCGCTTCGGTGACGATTGAGAAGGATCAGCAGGCGACATTGGCGTTCACCAACACCCGCACAGGCGTGACCGAGTTTACGGTGAAGAAGCAGTGGGTGGATGGGAACAACACGTCTCCGGATGTCACGGTAAGGTTTACGGCGACGGCGAACGGCGCGGTGATTCCGTGGGAGCATCTAGGCTTAGAGCTGGAGTCACCGCAGGTGCAGACCGTAAGAGCAATGAAGCCTACGCTCAAACTGGAAAAACTCCCCGCATACGACGGCGAAGGCAACCTGATCGC
>JAVVWU010000088.1:0-1110 GCA_036651955.1 Kiritimatiellia bacterium | reverse complement strand
CACATAAAGGCACTGCGCCAAGCTCTCCGCATGTGCGGTCAGATTGAAGGAGATGTGGAACATGTCAAGGAAAAAACGAAGAAATCCCAAAAGCTACAACATCAAGCGCAACAGAAAACCATTGCAAAAGAGCAGGCACAGCGGGGGAAATAAATTTTCAATGGAGGAAAAGCTGTGCTATAATGTTAAAAAAGTGATTGTAATTTATTTTAGGAGGAGACGGTGATATACTATGACCGATGGAACCTTTGCGGCTGATCTGTTTGCCGCAATTCAAGCTGATGCAAAAATCCAACACGTCCGGCGATGAGAAAGAACGGTTAGAGCGCTTCACCATGACCGCGAGCGTTTCATGCTTGACGCATAGTATAAATACACATGGAACCACACACCACAAGAGGGAGCACTTATATGGAAAACAGAGGCGAAATTCTTATATATCAGACCCAGGATGGTAAGACGAAAATCGAAGTACAATTGCAAAACGATACCGTGTGGCTGACCGGCGATCAGATTGCGGAGCTTTTCCAGCGAGACAAGTCCACCATTTCACGCCATCTGAAAAATGTTTTTTCCGAGGGTGAACTTGATAGAAATGCAGTTGTTGCAAATTTTGCAACAACTGCCGCGGATGGTAAACTGTATCAAGTTGACCACTATAATCTTGATGTGATTATTTCGGTGGGCTATCGCGTCAAGTCTATGCGGGGCACCCAATTCAGAATTTGGGCTACCAATGTGTTGCGCGAGTATATCACCAAGGGCTTTGTTTTGAACGACGACCTGTTGAAGGACGCCGGAGGCGGGAATTATTTTGACGAGCTGTTGGCACGCATCAGGGATATTCGCTCCTCTGAAAAGGTGTTCTATAGGAAAGTTCTCGAAATTTACGCGACCAGCATTGATTATGACCCCCGCGCCAAAGCAACACAGACTTTTTTTGCCACACTCCAAAACAAGATGCACTTCTCGGCACACGGACAAACCGCCGCTGAAATCATTTATGAACGCGCGGACTCAAACTCCGACTTCATGGGGCTTACCACATGGAGCGGATATCTCCCCCAAAAAAGCGATGCCGAATACGCCAAAAATTATTTAACGGAAGAT
>JAVVWU010000087.1:0-1417 GCA_036651955.1 Kiritimatiellia bacterium | reverse complement strand
TTGGGGTTGATCTTGCCGCTATTGGCTGAAATCATTTGCGTATTGGCATTCTTCACCGACGCGGATTTAAGATGATTGGTCGGCGTTTATTGGCTGCTTATCACATTTTATTAGTTGGAGGTGAATACTCGAAATGATCAAAAGTAAACCGATCTATGCGCTTTCGTTCGACGAATTACGCGAACGAGAAAAGGAATCGCGGAATGCCGCTGAATTTTGGAGGGCGGCGGGCGATCAGGATCAAGCCGACGTATACGCGTACAGGGCGCTTCTGTACAAGACCCGAATTTGCCAACTGATTGCGAAAGGTGTGAATACCGATGATGGAAGGTAATGCGGCAAGAGTAACCAAACTGACGGAATACGGGGACAAACGCATGTCCGAAGCAATCGCGCAAGGGCTGGTTTCGGGCGAGGTTCGCCGGGAAATCGAACGCGCCCAATGGGAAAGGCAGGAAGCCCTCCGGAATCGGGACGCCTATAAAACACGAAACATTGAGCTTGAAGCGATCAGGCGCGACAACACGCGGGAACGGCTGGAAGTTTATCGCGAATGGCTGAACGGAAAACGCCGCTATAACGCCGCGAAGGTATTCTTCGTCGTGGGCTTTATCGCGGGTGAGGCGTTAGCAAGTTTCTTAATCGCCGTGACGCTTGTCGCCAATTTGTAAGGGGGTGAACGGCGTGTTTGACGATAAGTATTGGGTACATGTCGGCGGCGAGAATTTCAAAATGAATTGCCCATCTGATTTCGCGCGGTTCCTCGAAGATAAACTTGGCCGGGAAACCCGTCAATGCTTCGAGGGCTATGCCTTCACGCAAGCCATCGTGGACGATATCACCGACGAATTGCATGATTCGTATAATCGGCTGATTGACAAGGCGGTTAGCGAACTAAAAAAGTGCAAGGTTAGCGCTTCGACCAAAGACACGTTCAACCACGCCGTTGACATGCTGGAAAGGGGTGCATTGGATTGACGCACAGGATCGACGTTGGCAGCAACGTCTATATCATTGACGGCAAAGAAGCGTTTGCCGACTTCCTCAAAGACAGGCTTGGCTTTCAAACAAGAGACTGTTTTCTGAATTTATTTGACAAAACCGCCGATCCCGCCCATCCCGTCGATTGCCCGTATGAAGGCGAATGCGATCTTGGCGGGCGCGTTCGTGAAGAATATCAGGCGATTGTTCAAAAAGCCGTGGAGGAACTGCGAAACATTAAAGTGTTCAAATCTGACGTTGAACGGTTCAATCGAATCGTTGACGATTTGAGAAACGAGGCGATATAGCGTGGGCGATGGGCGAAGTCCGCTTTCCGGGCGCGAGTATTTCGCGATCCGCGAATTGTTCGGTTTGATGAATGCGCCTGAACGCTGCGGCAGGGAACTTGAAAAGCGGGCGCGTCTAATTCCGGGCG
>JAVVWU010000086.1:0-1439 GCA_036651955.1 Kiritimatiellia bacterium | reverse complement strand
TTTTGTGACATATTGACCTTCCTCTTATACTTGCATAAAACAACGCCTGAAGTTCTAAGACGTACTAGATACAACACCACAGAAGAAAAAGTGCACTCCCGAGAATAGCAATAGAGATCAGAACATTCGCACGTGTCCGCGCATCTTGTTCAATTCGTGCAATTTTCGCTTCCTCAATTCTCTTAATAACCTTAGGCAATGCCACATTCAAATAATCAAGAACCTTGATACCGTATGCGGAACAGATGGAAAGACGCGATAGCGATTGATACGCAAGCGAAAGTGCATCCGTCGAAGAGTTTGAGAAACATTTAGCAATCTGACAACATTCTTTGATTGCCCCGTCGGTCAGGAAAACATTTGCCGCAACCAGTGCCTCTTTCGGAAAAAGCCACGGTGAAAAGTCTCGCGTACTATAATGAGCTTTAAGTGCTTGTAAGAGACGCTCCGAAACATCGCGAGGGTTCTCTACTAATAACTGTTCCCATCCTTGATCTATGAGTTCTTTCGATGCTTTGAGTTCAGCGATGCTTTCCGAAACTATTTTCGTTTCAGCAAGACAGCGCCGAATAATATTCTTAATTCCGAAGGTGGCATCTGCTGCCCCCAGCGCGGCGACACCGAGGACGTCAAGCGAAGGGAAGTTGGTATGAATCAAAGGCAAAGCTTGTGCCACGTACTCTTTGGCATTGAAGATTCCTGTTTCGCGCGAACAGTAACGATCAATCTGCGTCAGGAGTAGCGTCACTTTCGGTTTTTGTGGAAGGCGATGTAAATAATCCAAACAGACATTCGTGACCCACACTGCGTCCAAGTTAGCGGCATTCGTGGCTAAATCTTGCGCATCCGAAAGATTGAAAAGGACAAAAACCGAATCGGAATTGACCAAATGCTCTAACAGTGCATTGATTTCATCCTTATGAGCCGTCACGCGTTCAGCGAAAGATTCGGGATCCGGATCATCTTTTGCCTCCAAAAAAGCGAGCCGATACACTTCCCCCGGATAGTCCAGTACATCGAACGTGCGCTGCACCTCTTCTTGATAGAGAACACTCCATTCAAGATGGCGTAACACGCTAGTTGAGCCAGGCATATTGACTTTATCATACAGCGCGTTTGGCATCTGCTCTAAAAAACGAAAAGCTTCTCGTGATTCAGGACGCAAACGCCATCCTTCGTCAGTATGCGCCTTAAACGCATTGATCAACGACGTCGTCAATACTGTTTTCCCAGAACCTTCAACACCTAAAAATGTCACTTTCCCCATATCAACCTCTCTATTAACTTCTCTGCCAGCGATAGCACGACTACCGATAGATTACGCTCTCATGACCTCACTGTCAAATCGTCGCTCTTCTGGTACGCTCGCCATATCTCAGCGCCAGCACGCTATGATATCCGCCTATTCGTCAGAATCGATACTTTGATAACACGCGGAA
>JAVVWU010000085.1:0-1556 GCA_036651955.1 Kiritimatiellia bacterium | reverse complement strand
GAGCGCGAGAAGAACGCGGCAGACTCTAAGCTTGAAACGGCGAATGAGACAATCGATAAACTTAAAAACGAGAAGGGCACTGCCATTACGGAAAAGAAAAACGCGGAGGCTTCCGTTGTAACGTTGGAGCGCGATGCCAAGAACGAAAAGAAAAAAACGGACGCTACCCTTAAAAAGGAGAAGGAGAAGAGTGAAAAGTTAGAAAAAACCCTTGAAAAGGTGAACGCTGACCTTGCTGCGGAGAAAGCGAAGAACACTGTCCCTCAAAATGCGGGAAAGGATAACGCTTCCACTAAAAAATCCCAATAGGTTAAGTGTACAGGCTCGAAAGGCAAATTCTGCAAAGGGAAAGAGACCTCACGTCGGATATGCACAGTGACGTGATTTCAACGTTTTAAGGGTCAATCGAAAGTAAAGGGTCATATGAGAACATCTATCTTAGTTTCGCGATTAGTACGGGCATTAGAGGCGTCGGATCCGATTGATAATGGAAGTGAATTAGCTGATGCTTATGCCGATGCCGTTCGTGCGGCGAATCGGCGATTGGAAGAGGTGCAGATCGATCTTGAAACGCAGCAAATCAGTGATGCGATCTACATTATGGAACGCGACCCGCGATTGTTGGATGAGATCTCAGCGCTGGATTTTCCGCAATTGCCAAAATGGATTGAAAAGAGCCAAGAACTCAATTGGACATTGCCTCCGGCATTGGATCATATTTCAATTGATCGCATTCTTGAAGTTTATGACGGTATCACGGAAGTAGAGCCTTTCTTGAAATTAAATCGTCATGCGATGCGGGCAAATGATTCACTCCTTGCAGTACAAAGTCTTCGGCAAATTATTAAACGCGACAGTTCTCGGAGCTGGCAGGCGAAATTAGTGGAAGCGGAAAAGACGCTTCAGCGACAGTGGACAATAGAGTTCCGTTCTTTTCGCGAAAAGGATGACTGGGATAATGCCGAGCGGCTCGAACATCAAATAAGGGAGACCGCGTGGAGTGAACTGCTTCCAAAGCAACTGGAAGATGAACTTCAAGCCTTTTGTAAAGCATTGGAAATCGCACGTAAACGTGGTGTGCAACAGAACGATCTGAGAGCTCTGAAATGTGCTGTGAAACTAGCCAATTTAGAGAAGGTCAAAAGCTTGTTATCCCATCTTGAGACGTTAGAAAGCCAAGGCGTTACCCTCTTACCGGAAGACGTGGTGATCGTGCAAGAGGGGCGCGACTATTGCGAGAAAATTCGACGGTACGAGGCGGAAAAAGCGGAAGCGCTTCGTCAAGCGGAAGTTCAACGCCAAGAAGCTGCGCGCCGTGAAGCGGAGGAAAAGGAAGCCTCGCTTCGTCAAGCGCAAGCGGAAATACGTCATTTAGAAGAATTACGCCTGCAAGAGAAGCTTCGGCGTCATGAAGCTGCACGAAGCGAATCGGCGGCAAAAGCGGAAGCGCTTCGGCAAGAGAAAGCTCGTCGTCAAGAAGCGGTGCGCCTTGAAGCGGCGGCAAAGGCGGAAGCGCTTCGTCAGGAGGAGCTTCGTCGAGAGGAAGCCTCGCGCCA
>JAVVWU010000084.1:0-1587 GCA_036651955.1 Kiritimatiellia bacterium | reverse complement strand
CTTTGGTTCCGATCGCGTAGGTCGTGGCACTTTCGCCTTCGCCAAGCGTTATAGCGACAATCAACGCGCCGGTTTCGGTGTAACCCGTATCACCCTTGTAAGCCAGTACAACGCCCGCGTCTGTCATTATGCAACGACGGCGCCCGCCGAAGCATTTGATCCCGTCGAACGATTCGCCCGGCGTTTTACCAACCGCGCCAGCAAGCCGCGTGAATGTCTTATTGGTGTAATCAACTTCAACGCCATAAACATTCGCGTCGTTATACCCGACATAGCCTTTTATGTCAGCGATTTCGGCGGTTAGGTTGTTAATGTCACCAATGGAGGCATAACCAGCCGGATCAACCATTAGCGTCACCTGTGAGGCGTTGCCAACGGTGACAAGGAACTTGAAATAACAGCCGCTAACCGCAACGCCGTTATAGGGGGGCATATACCCCGCTGTCAGCGCGCGGGAAACGGCATAAAGGATTTCGCCGTCATCGGGATCGGTCGCGTATAGGCCGATTGTGTTGATATTGTAGCCGGTTGCCAACGTGCGATTATCAACCGCGCCTTCCACCTTTATTGTTGTCAAATTTTGAATCGCCTTCGACGTGATCGGGGCGGTCTGCTTAATGTTGGTAAGACTGGTCAAACCGGCAAGCTGTGCGTCGGCGTAAACCGTGCTTGATAACTTAATCGCGGTAAAGTCGCACATACCGCTTCCAAGCATCAATTTTGCTATCAGGGCTTGCCCTTTGTTGGTAATCGTGAACGCGCTAAATTCCATTCGCTAATCATCCTTTCAAATTGAGATTATACCCGTGTCCGACAGACTAGCCCCCGCAATCGCGTTTCCGCGTATTGCAAACTCGCCGGTCAAATCATTGGTCAGCAGAATAAAGTCAGTCGGAACCACTCCACCGGCAAAACCACCCGTCAAATTTACGGGGACGTGCTCGTTTAGATCGTTCGTCAAATAAATTGTGTCGGTTGGAACCGGGCTGAATGCAACAACCGCCTGTCCCGCCGTGGCGTAATCGCCCGTTAGATCGTTGGTTAAAACTATCGTGTCGGTCGGGCTGCCGCCCATTGCGTAATTCGCGGTTCCGACTGTTTGGCCAATGATTTTGTTTTCAGCGATAACGTTCAAGTTGCAGGGAATAATAACCTTCAACAATGCTTCCAGATCGTCTATTTGGCCTCGCTTTTCGCATTTCGTGACAATGGTTATTTCATAACCGGCGATTGTAATTTCTATATCGTTGTTCCCCTGAATCGCGGAAATTTTCGACTTAAGGGTTTTCACGGTATAGGGGATTGTGTCGTTCCAACGCGTCAAAACCCGCGTTCGGCGAATTTCTAACGTGTCGTAAATCGACGGTAAAATTCCAAGGATCGCTTCAAATCGGGCGATTCCGTCAACGCCCGCCGTTCGAATAAACTGTTCGTCCAATATCCGTTCGGTTTCGTCGGCGAACGTTTGAAATTCAGGTTGTTCGGCTTCCAGAAGAAGCCGCATTTCCCGATATTCCGCGATAAAGCTAGGCAAGTATTCAAACAGATTCACAACGTCAGCCACTTGTTATCACCCCGAACACGGGA
>JAVVWU010000083.1:0-1627 GCA_036651955.1 Kiritimatiellia bacterium | reverse complement strand
TCTCCTCCTTCTCGGGGAATCTGGCAAGTGCCAGCGGTGGCGCGATTTTCAATAAAGGTACGGCGACGATTACGAACTGTTCATTCTCGGGCAACAGGTCCGATGTCGGCGGCGGTGCGATTTACAATAACGGTACGGCGACGATTACGAACTGTTCGTTCACCGGCAACGGCGGCGGTGCGATTTTCAATACGCAGGGGGCGACGATAGACATTGTCGCCAATGGGGCGAATGTAGAATTTACCGGCAATAAGGCTGGTGAAGCGTCTAATGCTATTTGCAACGACGGTACTATCAATTTTGGCGCAGTAAAGAAAAGCAACGTCATCGTGAATGATGGTATCGGCGGCGGCAGCGGTCGCTTGAACGTGAATGCCAGACCGGACCGTCCCGGTACGATGGGCGTTGAAGGCAGTGATGTGAAATTCAACGGTACGGTCAGTTTCAACGGCACGGTGTCGGGCAACGATGTGACGCTGTCGGGTGGAACGTTGGACTTTGGCGGCGATAACGGTCAGTTTTATGCTACTGACCGCTCGCTGAGTTTGGCGGACGGCTCTACGCTGAATCTCGCCCACGGCAAAATTTCCGAAGCGATCATTGCCAAAGACGTGTCGGTTGCCAGCGGTACGGCGAACGTCGTGGTGGATGTCGATCTCGCGAAGCAGAAGGTTGACAGTATCAATGCGAAGACGTCCAACGGCACTGGAACGTTTAATTTCAAGAATTTCTGTATGCTGTCCGATGCCACAGCCGAAGAGACGAAGGTCACCGTCTTTACCGGCACAGCTAAGCCGACGATGACGGTCACTGGAACCACGTACAGTTCTTACTATAAGTACGACGTTACCGCTGCTGACGGAGTGCTGACCTTTACGCAAGAGAAGAAGGTAGATGGTATTTTAGAGGCTCTTCGCAATGGAGTGGCGAGTAAAGTGTCACTTTCTTTGACTGGAAATTACAAAGCAACGGCGGACTTAGCGACGGCGACGGTCGGCGGCGACGTCACCGTTTTCGGTCAAAATCATACGCTTAATGGCAATGGCTACAGCGGCTTTTCTGTGGGGAGCGGCGGTCTGCTCAACATGGACAGTGCCGCGTTGAACGGCTTCAACTGCGCCCTTGCCGTTGGGCAAAATGGCAATGCGGCAATGGCTGGCATTAACTTCTCGGGGAATATGGACGCGGTTGCTAATAGTAGCGGCGGTCTGTTGACGTTCACCGACTGCTCCTTTACCAATAATAATGGAGTGATGGCAGGTGCCATTTCCAATGCCGGTAGCTTAAGCATCGTTGCGGCAGGATCCGATTCTCTCTTTTCAGGAAATCTCGCTGCTGGCATTATTGGTACGAGCCTTGCGGCAAGCAACGACGCCGGCACCGGAATAAGTCTTTATGGCACGCCTAAAGCAGGCGTCTCCAATGCCATTCAGTGTGCAGCCGGCTCGGAGCTTAACTTAGACGCGCTCGGTCATCGCCAAATTCGCTTTGATGACGGTATCGCCGGTGAAGGAAATATGTGGATCAATCGAAACGGTAACGGTACGATCGTGCTGAATGCCGATATGAGCGGCTACACGGGGGCGGTTGCTTTGGATAATGGCACGCTCCAACTCGGCGCCAACGG
>JAVVWU010000082.1:0-1751 GCA_036651955.1 Kiritimatiellia bacterium | reverse complement strand
GGCTGAGATTGCCGCCTCGCAAGATGCCCTCACTGCCGCACTCATTCGCTTTGCGCAACACGTGCCAGAAGCGCAAGCGCTCTTGGCGATGGAGCTCATTGAGCGCGCCCTCTTCACGACCATTACCAACGTCAGCTTTGACACCGATCCCACATTCGTACTCATTCAACAGTTGCGTGAAGCGGCAGGGTGCGACGGTTCGCATTGCCCTGCGGAACCGCTCACCATGGATGCGCTTTGGAATGCACCGGAAGATATTCGTTCGCTTAAATCAACGATTCTATTTGGCTTGCGTGGAATGGCTGCCTACGCCCACCATGCGCGCATTCTCGGTTTAAGCGATCCGACCGTTGAAACGTTCTTCCTCAAAGCGCTTCGCGCCCTCGGAGAAGAAAAAACGCTGGAAGAGTTGCTCGCGCTCACATTGGAATTGGGACATATCAACTTGACGTGCATGGCGACACTCGATAAAGCCAATACCACCACGTACGGTTCCCCTGAACCGACGAAAGTCGGAATGCTCATTGAGCCGGGACCTTTTATCGTCATCACAGGGCATGATTTACACGACCTTGCCGATCTTCTTCCGCAAGCCACCGCGCGCGGTGTCGCCGTCTACACCCACGGCGAAATGCTCCCGGCACATGGCTATCCCGAACTCAAGAAATATGCCGCGCTCAAAGGCAACTTTGGTACCGCATGGCAAAATCAACAAAAAGAGTTTGACGCGATTCCCGGCGCCCTTCTCTTTACCACCAACTGCCTCATGCCACCGCGCCCAAGTTACGCAGATCGCGTATTTACCACCGATGTCGTGCGCTTCCCCCATACCGTACACATTGAAGCCGATGCGCAAGGACATAAAGACTTCACCGCAGCTATCGACAAAGCCGTTGCCCTTGGCGGTTATCCGGCAGCCCATCAAGGGTGCGGCATCAATGGCGGTACGCAGCTTCTGACCGGCTTTGGACACGCCGCCGTTCTGGCGCACGCGCCCGAACTGTTAAATGCGATTGCCTCAGGAACCATCAAACAGCTCTACCTCGTCGGCGGATGTGATGGCGCGAAACCGGGGCGTAATGCCTACACGGAATTTGTCAAACAGACGCCAGCCGATAGTCTTGTTCTTACACTTGCCTGCGGAAAGTATCGGTTCAACGATTTAGACTTGGGTATGATTGGACCGTTCCCCCGTCTGCTTGATATGGGACAATGCAACGATGCCTACTCCGCCATTGTCGTTGCCGATGCGCTTTCCAAAGCCTGTAAGTGTGGCATCAATGAGTTACCGCTCACCCTCGTACTCTCGTGGTATGAACAGAAAGCGGTCTGTATTCTCCTGACCCTTTTAGCGTTAGGAATTAACAATATCAACTTGGGGCCGACCTTCCCCGCCTTTCTTTCCCCCGCCGTCCGCACTATTCTTGCGGAAACGTTCGGCATCAAACTCTTCGTATCGTAATGAGAAAGCATTTCGTGTACGGACTGGTTGACCAGTTTATGAAGGAATGGCTGTTGCGCAAAGAGGAGCTAAAGGTTGGTAGCATCACTCGTGCCGAATACTTCGAGTGAAAATTAGGCTTTCCGCAGACCTGCGACGATTGCGGAAAGAGCATTTCATCAGTGCCGTGGAGAAAGTAAGTGGTAAAATGACATTTGGTAAAAGGATTCAACTATTCTTAGTAGATGGCACACCTAATGGTCGATGGATTTGCGAACTTTCAAACTGGACAGGCATTGCATACAAACTT
>JAVVWU010000081.1:0-1776 GCA_036651955.1 Kiritimatiellia bacterium | reverse complement strand
AGCGTGATGGCTACATTCTCGATCGGATTGCATCGACGATGCGTACGAATGTGAGTACGCTCCTGCGTATGCAGGTCATGGAGCTGACGAATACCTATCATCTCACGCCCGAAGACGAGCGCATCATCAACGAGCGCATCGAGGCGAAAAAGAGAGATTGACAATCGGCACGATTAGTACGATACTAGTCCCAGTTCGAGACGCAATTTCTACTGTTGTAGATAGAAGTCAAAAAACAAGAAAGACGTGCGATGTTTCGCACGTCTTTCGCTTTATAATCCCCTGCATAGACCCTGCACATCCTCTGCATCACCCCTGCACTTTCTGCAACTTTCTCAAAACTTTGATTACTTTCTCAAAATTCGTGCGCGGCTACAGATGACCGCGAAAATCCGATGGTGACCTTTAAGAATATTCCATTTTCAAAGTTTCGCGTCATTGTTTATACCTCTACCGATGCCACTGATCGACCCTTTAAGCCAGTGACGATTAACGCGACAGACTACTGTGGACCGATTTTTGACGGTACTGGCGGTATCACAGGTAAAGGCTCTGATAAGTGGGGAAAGTCGAGTACGGGTACTACAGGATTTGCGTTAAAAGAAGGCGTAAACTACGTTGTCTCCGATGTACTTGAACCTCAAGGGAATGAAAAGTCGCTGACGGTAAAATGTAATCAAGGGAGTTTTACAACTGCGCAAGCGCGCGGTTGTATTGCGGCGATTCAGATTGTCGAAGTGACAGCGGAAGTGAAGGGGATTTATACGCGCGAAGCGGGAAGCTCCGGCGACTGGTCGGCGGCGAAGTGGACGAAAGATGGAACAGCAAGCACGGTGTGGACGAATGCGACAGGAACGGTTCCGACGTATGCCCAGATTGATGTGGCGAATGCTCAGTCGTTGGCATTGACTACCGACGTTTCGGCGACATCGGTTGCGGTTTTTGGCACCGGCGATCTTGCTTTGACCGGTTCCGGCGCATTGCAAACTTCGTTTTTTGACGCAACGAAACTCAATGGAACGCTTACATTAGGCACGACCGGACTGCTTACGACGGTCGTGGATACGGGTGCAGATGCGACGGTGGCTTTGGAGACGACAGCGGATCGCACCTATTCATCGGCGTTCTTACTGAGAGGCGCAGGGAAGTTTAAGAAGATAGGGGCGGGGACGGCAACGATTGCAACGCCCAGTTGTCCGATTCTTTTGGATGCCGGTGGATTGACGCTGACCGGTGCGGCGTCTTCGAAGGTGACATCTCTTGTCGGTACGACGTTGACGGTGAACGGTGCAATGACGGTAACGGCAGAGACGCAGATTGCCGGTAAGCTGATTAAGAACGGCTCGGGCGATCTCTCGGTCAGCAACGTGGGAAATGTTGCCGATGTCACTGTCGCAGGCGGACGTTTGAACTTTACGGCGACGTCTGATGGCAAACTCGGAAATGTCACGATGGAGACAGGAACGACGCTCAACGCGAGTAGTGCAGGAATAAACGTTACGATTCCCGGAACGTTGACACTCAAGAATAGTACCACGGTTATTCTTGATGCGGGAGATCAGTGGAACAATGGAGATTTAACGGTTACAGGGGGGATTGCGATTTCGGGAGAGGCAACGATTAAAGGTTCGTTTTATGGCAATGGTACCGTTGTTTCGGTCGGTTCCGGAAAGACGATTAGCGGTACGGGGACGTTGACGCTCACGAAAAACGGGGGAGAAAACCGTTGGGAAGTTGCCGCACCGATTGCCGGTGATTTGAAAGTCGTGAAGGCAG
>JAVVWU010000080.1:0-1813 GCA_036651955.1 Kiritimatiellia bacterium | reverse complement strand
CTTAAGGGTGAGCGCCGATGCGCCATTGAAGAACGTGCCGTTGGCGCCGAGTTGGAGCGTGCCGGCATCTAGAACAACCGCCCCCTTGTAGTTGTCCATCGCGGCATTCAGCACAATCGTACCGGTGCCTTTGTCCTCGTTGATTACTATCGCGCTGGTATCAGCTCCGGTGATGCTGTCATTGAAGACGATTTGGCGATGACCGCTCGCGTCTAAGTAGAGCTCGCTCGTGCCTTCATTATGAATGGCATTGGAGACGCCTGCTGCACTATTTCCGCCAAAAACGACGTCCTGATTCGACGCAACGATGTTTAGCGTTGTACCTATACCTTTATTATAAATGGCACCGGCAGTTCCTTTGTCCGTTCTATTATCCGTAAAGGAGCAGTCGGTGAACGTCAACTCGCCATTGTTAACAATCGCGGCAGTATTCCCCGTAAAGTTGACACCGGTTATCGCCGCCGCACCGTCCGTCCCAACGGTAAGGGCGCTGTTGAATCCGCTCATCGTGGCATCTTCCATGTTGAGCATACCGTTCGTCACATTAAAGCCGCCATTGCCATTGCCATTGAGCGTCTTGCCTTGACCGAAAACGGTCAATTCACCAGCATTATTGAGTTCCCCTAAGTCCACTTTCGCGTTATAGTCCTCGGTCAAAGACAGCGATACTGTTACGCCCGTCGACGCCTCCGTAAGTGCTTCGGCAACGCCATCAACCGTATCGTTCCCACGCGTAAAGGTCAGCGCACCGTCAGCAGCTGTAACGTCGTACTTATAGTTGGAAGTAAACGTGGTTCCTGCAACGCCCATCGTCGGCTTAGCGCTATCTGTACCGGTAAAGACGGTGACCGCCGTCACTGTGCCTGCGGCATCGGACAGCATACGGAAGTTGTCGAATTGAAACTTTCCGTTTTGATTAGAGCTTCCTGCCTTAATGCTATCGACTGCCGTATTCGCCAGATCGACATCCACCACGACGTTCGCCTTACCACCATCAGCAACCGACACATCTTTGGCGACAATCGCTTCGGAAGTCGTACCATTGGCGAGATTCAGCGTGGCGCCATTATTCAAAAGCACATTGTGTGTATCGTCATTAAACTTGCCCTTATCGCCAAAGTCCAACGTTCCCCACCCATCAACGCGCAGATCGTTACCCGATACGTCATTATTGAAGCTTACATTACCATCAATCTCGAGTTGAGGATCGTAGCCCCCTCCAGTGATGGCATCATTCACGATAACTTTATTGCTACCATCAGTCTTAAAGTAGACAAGACCTTTATTGTGAATGGCATTGGACTTCCCGCCTGCTGTATTGCCAGTGAACTCGACATCTTTCGTAGAGGCAACGATCTCCACCGTGCCGCCTTCGTCGTTGTAAATCGCGCCACCGTTGCCGTCTACGCTATTGTTCGAGAAGGAGGCGTCCGTAATCGTCGTCGTACCTTTATTGAAAATTGCGCCACCGTTAAATGCACTGTTGCCGGTGAAGGAACCGTTCGTAATCGTCGCCGCGTCTTCATTGTAAATTGCGCCACCGGCGAAAACTGCACTGTTGCCGGTGAAGGAACCGTTCGTAATCGTCGCCGCCGCGTCTGTATTGAAAATTGCACCACCGTAAGCTGCTTTGTTGTCGGTGAAGGAGGTATTGTTAATCTTCGCTATTGCACTGCCACTAAAAGCGTCATTGAAAATTGCGCCACCGAAACCGTTAATTGCACTGTTGTTCTTGAAGATGGCATTCGTAATTGTCGCGGTCATCGCATTGAAAATTGCGCCACCGTTGCCGTCTGCGCTATTGTTCGAGAAG
>JAVVWU010000079.1:1303-1920 GCA_036651955.1 Kiritimatiellia bacterium | reverse complement strand
GTGAACGATGCCATCAGCGGAGGAGGGAACGGCAACTCTCAACTCCACATCCAAAATAACGTAAGTCTTAATGGTAATGTGTCGGGCAACAATCTGACCGTTCATTCGAGAGGAACGTTGGACTTTGGCGATACGGGCAAGTTCAATGACGTTGCACGCGATGTGAGTTTTGAGAACGGCGCTACGCTGAATCTCGCCAATGGTACGACTTCCGAAGCGATCGTCGCCAATGACGTGTCGGTTGAAAGTGGAAGTACGGCGAACGTCGTGGTAGATGTCGATCTTGCGAATAAGGCAGTCGATAGCATTAAGGCAGGAAGCTCTACCGGAGGCGGAACGTTTAAGTTCGAGAATTTCCGTATGCTGTCCGATGCCGCAACGGCGGACGCACAAACGGTGACCGTCTTTACCGGCACGACTAAGCCTACGATGGCAATCGATGCCAATAAGAAGATGTTTACTTCCAACTATGCGTACAGCGTTGCGACGGAGACTAATAGTGGTGCGCTGACCTTTACGCGTGGGAAAGATGAGGTTGACGGCGTACTTGCCGCACTTCATGCGGCGTCCGGTGTGGTTTCAACAGGGGCAGCATTGAGCGTCACGCCAATGGGTGC
>JAVVWU010000079.1:0-1293 GCA_036651955.1 Kiritimatiellia bacterium | reverse complement strand
CCTCAGCCGTGATGAGTGTAGCCAGTATCAGTCCAATGGCGCTGCCCGTGGGTAGTGAAGTATCGCTGTCTTTGACCGAGGACTACAGCGCGACAGCTGATTTAGCGCAGACGCCACTCAGTAATGGTGGCGAATTGACCATTTTCGGTCAAGGCAAGACGCTCTATGGCAATACTCAGGGCGGCTTTAATGTGAGTGGTGGAACGCTCAATATTGAAAATGCAACGTTGCGCAATTTCAACAGCGCCCTTACCATCGGGGAAAATTCCAATGCGGAAGTAAGAGGCGTCAACTTCTTGGAAAATACAGGAGCGATTGTTAATAAGGGTACGTTGACGTTCACCGACTGCTCCTTTACGAATAATGGAACGACGGCGACTCTCGCTGTTAGTGAGAAAGACAGTGCCGGCGCGATTTATAATGTTGGTAGAGTGAATGTTATTGCGGCGGTTCAAGATATTGTCTTTAGTGGAAATAGTGCAGGCGGTATTTCCAATGCCATTCAGTGTGCAGCCGGCTCAACGCTTAACTTAGACGCGCTCGGTCATCGCCAAATTCGCTTCGATGACGGTATCACCGGTACCGGAAATATGTGGATCAATCGAAACGGTAGCGGTACGATTGTGCTGAATGCGAAGATGAAAGACTACGCCGGTGCGGTTGAAATGAATGCTGGCACGCTCCAACTCGGCGCCAACGGCACGTTCTTCAATGGCGCATCGGCGCTCACTCTTAATGGTGGCACGCTGGACTTCGCCAACGGACTCACTCAACAGCATACTTTTAATAAGCTCACGCTTAAGAGCGGCGCCGATGTGAAGATGCACGTCGATGCCGACTTGGCAGCTGTTAAAATGGATACGCTTACCGGAACGGCATCAAGTCTAAATGGCAATAAGATTGACGTTTCGCAGATTCGTCTACTCTCCGACGCCACAACGGAGAAAACAGAAATCCTCTTCGCAAATGATGTACTCAAGGGTGCCGTGAAGTACAGTGGTACAGCGGAGCTGACGTATTCGCCGCTCTTCAAATATTCTGCGGCGTACAATGATCAGAATGGAAAGTTCACCTTCACACGCTCGAACAGCGGCTCTTCTGAAAGCTTCAATCCGGCAGTGCTGGCATCGCCGATTGCTTCGCAAGTCGGCGGCTATCTCACGCAGTTGGCAACGTATCAGCAAGCGTTTATGGGAATGGAACGCCATATGCTGCTGACGAGCAACTTGCGTGCGAATGTGAGCAATTCTGCGCCCGATACGACGAAAGCACAGTTCGACCAAAACGATCTGT
>JAVVWU010000078.1:641-1966 GCA_036651955.1 Kiritimatiellia bacterium | reverse complement strand
CGACGGCGTTATCGATAGATTTGACGCCGTAGGATTCCATTGCCACGCGTAAAGCGTCTTTCAGCGCTTTTTCCTGCTCTTCCAGCGCCTTTTTCTTTTTGCAGATTGCGGCAATATCCTTCATAACCGTCATTTGATCCTGATTGAAAAGCTCCATCGCAGTTTCTTCGGGAATGGGTTCGCGGCTCAAGCAATTCGCGGGGTTTTCGCCGCAACAGTTTGTACAGGTGTCGGCTTCGGGACAATCCCCGCAACAGCGATTCACTTTATACACCGGGCATTCTTCAATCTTGCATCTAAACATCTTTTACATCCTCCCTAAACA
This sequence comes from Kiritimatiellia bacterium, assembly GCA_036651955.1. Classification (GTDB taxonomy): domain Bacteria; phylum Verrucomicrobiota; class Kiritimatiellia; order RFP12; family DVOR01; genus Spyradenecus. The sequence continues at coordinate 1,641 of JAVVWU010000078.1, read as the reverse complement.
ATTCGTCGGTATAATCGCGCCGTCGTTCGAGGGCGTCGAGCATTCGTTCTTCCACGCTGCCCGCACAAATCAACAGGTAATAGTAACAGGGGCGTTCCTGTCCGATTCGGTGTATGCGCTTTTTCGATTGTTCGAAAAGTTCTGATTTGTCGGTCAGCGAAAAGTAAATGATTCGGTTGGCTCTTTGCAGATTCAAGCCCATTGCCCCGGCCTGATACTGAACAAGTGTCACCGAATCGGGAATCATTTCATAGGCGTAAAGGTCTTTGGTCGCACCGTTGATTTCCGAAGTTACCCGCCCCATAGATTGCATGAGCGCCTTCAATCGCCGCAATTCCTCATTGAAATTGTAGAAGATTACGAACCGTTCGTTGGAACTTTGAATCAGGTCTTGCAGGGCTTGAAACTTATTGGGGTTATACTGCCCGCAAAGCATACGGGCGTATAATAGCGATTTAAGCGGGGAATCTCCGACCAACTCTATATTGCCAAGATACACATCGTCAAACTTTACCACGCCGCCCTTCAAAAATTTCTTATATTCGGGAATGGTTTTGACGGGAACGGTGATAAAGTTTTGTTCGGGCAGGTCAAAACATTCTTCGGTCTTTTTGAAAAAAGCGCCGTGTTCGCGGAACTTGTCCTTCAACCGTTCGACGTTTTTATAAGGATCGTCGATTTCAATCTTTTGCCAGTTGACGTAATGCTGATTGAACAGCTTCTTTGAAATGTCCCATCCCAACAAATGCGCTTGCGACCAAAGATTTTCGTACCTGCCCGACGTGGGCGTTCCCGAAAGCAGGATCACGTTTTCTGGCGTTAGGTCGAGAATGAACTTCGTGCGCTTCGCCGTGTCGTTTTGAATTAGGCTCGATTCGTCGAGTAACAGCGTAAAGCCATGTAGTTGCTTCAGGCGCTCGCACCTTTTCCGAAAGACCAATTCGTAATTGATAACGCCGATCCACGTGCCCGCGCCGTATCAATTATGCCAAGCGATGAA
>JAVVWU010000078.1:0-631 GCA_036651955.1 Kiritimatiellia bacterium | reverse complement strand
TAGAAAATCGTCAAATTCAAGTGGCTTCGTCAAATCCCGAATCGTCATCGTCGGATAATGAGTTTTGAAATGGTCGATCCAGTCTTGAATCTTCGACTTTTGACAAACGATAAGATTTGTGTCGGCGTTCAACCGCTTCAGTTTTTCCGCGCCGATAAACGTCTTACCAAGTCCCATGTCGAGATAATAGGCCGCGCGGTTGCGCTTTTTCGTCGCCTCGAGGACTTCAATTTGAAAGGGGTAGAAAGTCATTCGGAATCACCTTCGAACGGCTCACATAGGTGAGGGCAACGCTTACAAAGTCGCGGGCGTTTCGTCCTCATGCCCGCGCCAGCCTTTGCGCCTTCGTGCAGGCTTTGGCAAGCAGATTCGCGTTATTGCCGGTCGGAACGACCCATTCCTTCCAATGGCGGGCGAAATTGCTTTGCTTTTTCTTTTTGTCTTCCCAACTGAACTTCTTGAACAACCGTTCAAAACCAACGGTTTTCATGTTCGCTTTGGCGATAGACCGTTTTAGTTTTCGCATAATATCACTTTCTTTCTACGCTGAAATATATTCGTTCAATTTCTTCGGGCTAATATGGTAACTCCACTTTTCGCCGGTTCCTTTGACCGCGAAACCAAAGGGGGC
>JAVVWU010000077.1:0-2484 GCA_036651955.1 Kiritimatiellia bacterium | reverse complement strand
CGGCAACGATTGCAGGGACGGGGATAGGCGGAACGACGCTAACGTATAGTTCCGTCAGTGATGATAAGCGCACGGTGACTTTTACTGCGAGTGCGGCATTGCCGACAGCGATCGATTTGACCGTAACATTTACGGCACTGCCCGGTGCCGGAGCGAATGCTGCGATTACTTTTCAGGCGTTAGGTTCCGGTGCGGCGGAAAACGTTCCAGAGGCATTTCGTAACGGCTTCTCTCATCGTAAGACGTTGACGATTGGCACGACTTCAAATTTTGGCGGAAATGCGCCGACATACGCCGATGGAGCAGGATCTACGACAGCGATTACAACGCCGGGACGCGTCGCGTACTATATGGAATTGCAGCGTGCCGGAGAGCCGGTGCAGTTCGTATGGGCATCGATGGATGCTTTCGATACGACGGAAGCGAAACTGTACGTTCCGACAAATGCTAATGGAAATTTTCAGGGACTTGTTACGAACCTTCAAGTCTATGGCAATCGCGGCAATTTCAATCATTCCGTTTCGGGAGCAGGTGAAAGCGGTTTTATTGAGTTCACAGCACGTACATACGATAAAATGCCTTGTGCGGTTTCCGGTGCGCCTAGGACGCTCGACAATACACTGTTTGACTGGAATGATACGTTGGGTACCGGAGGAGGCTATGGTTGTATGCAGCTATCGCGAATACTGCCCTCGGCAGCATATGCGCCGGCAGAACCCCTTTTTGCCTTCAATGGGTTTTCGACTAATAAAACTGAAATCGGGATTGGCTCTTTGAGCACCGGCATCGCTCTTGACTATACGTTGATTTCCGGATGGGATAAGTACCAGGCGACGGCTTACTCCGTGCGTAAAATGGAAATATGGGTTGCACCTTCGACGACGCCTACTACTGCCACGTGGACGGCGACGGGGACGAATGATACGTGGAGCGATGCGAGCCATTGGAGTGGTAACACGGTGCCGACAGCAGGGAACGTTATCGTGAACTTTGCCGCGGTGTCGAATGCAACATTGACGATTGACCGTGCGAACGTCAATTTGGAATGCCTGACAATCGAAGCGACAGGAAGCGGAACAAATCGTATTGCTGTTAATCAGACGACGACTACCAAGAACTTAGTGTTGGGTCGGAATCTCACCATTCAAACAGCGGAAAATATTGAATTTCGTCTCCTGCCCACGTCGTTTACGCCGCCCATCGCGCTTGCTGCCTACACTTTGACCAAGAGCGGCGCCGGAACGCTCACGTTGAATCATGCGAAGCTGACGGCGTCGACCGGTAAGATCGTCGTACAGGCAGGAGCTTTGAACAGTACAGGAACGGCGACGTGGACGAATAGTGGCGCATTCTCGATTGATGTCGCCTCTGGAGCGACCTGTGTGCTCTCGAATACGTTTGTCAACAATGGCGGATTCACCAAAACAGGCGCAGGGACGCTCACACAGGCGGGCGCTATGTCGGGGAACGGTGCATTGGCGGTCAATGGCGGTACGCTGACGCTCACTGCGCAGAATACGCGCGCTGGCGGTGCAACGACGATTGCAAGCGGTGCAACGCTGGAAGTCTTGGGTAACGCAAAGTTATATGGCGGATATCAAAGAAGTTCCGTTACTGTAAGAGGAACACTGAGTATTTCAAATTTTGCTTATGGCGGTTCGTTGGGAGAGCTTGCTGATAATGATGGTTATTTTTCTCTTTATGGTGGAGGTACACTCAATATTCAAGAAACAACGTCTTCTACACGCGGAATTGACGTTATTGTCAATAGCAATCAAGTGGCAACGATTCAAGTGGCAGTGGGGAAAGAGCTTACAATTGCAGCAAGTACGGGAACTCGCTTTAAGGTGGATGCGCCGTTGACATTCTCCGGTGCCGGAAACGTTGTTATTGCCCATACGATTACTGGCTCGGGAGCCTTGACACTGGCAGGAACAGGGTCGGTGGCTTTTAATAGTACGGCGGCGGTATCGAATGCCATTACAGTGGAGTCGGGGGCGACGATTACTGGCACGGCGAACTTGACGGGCGCACTGTCCTTGAAAGATGGCAGTACGCTTCAACCGGGAACGGCTGCAAAAACGTTTACCAATGCAGTGGCAATGGCAGGTGCGGTGACGTTGAATGCTACGCAGGACATCGTGCTGAACGGTGCTGCGGTGACAGCAACGGATGCGGCGATTACGGTGAAGGGGACAAGAAATGTGACGTTTGCGAATCTGACGGCAGATGCCACAAGCACGCTTGCAGTGACGGAGACGGCGACTGTTACGGTGGGAACGCTGCGCCCGAAGGTGGCTTCGATTGCAGCAGGTGCAAAGATTGCTCTTACGGCAACGGTAGATGAGATTAAGGCGTCAAAGATTGAGTTCCCGACATCGTTGACAGCGGCAACGGGAATAGCAGGCAGTCAGTTCACGGTGAAGAAGCCGACGGGGACGAATGAAATTGCAGTTGAAACGGTGGCAGTTGCTGACGGCAAGT
>JAVVWU010000076.1:0-2569 GCA_036651955.1 Kiritimatiellia bacterium | reverse complement strand
CCGCGCTCCGTCACGCCTCCGCCTCCGGACGGCTTTATGCCTCCGCTTCAAGCACTTATTCATACCTTCCTGCAATTTCAAGAGATATTCTAAAAGTTTGGAGTTTCACCTCAGTGAGGTAAGAGGTCTACCTCACTGAGGTAGAGCGTCAGGGTCAATGAGGTACGGCTCCTCCCTCACTGAGGTGGAGCGTCCAATCGTAACTGTGCCAACTGTGCCACTCTGCATAAGTGTCTTTTTGTGTCGGATCAATTAGAAGCACTTATGCATCTTAGGAGGCAGGCAAAAGGAGTGCCGGCTTGAGATTGCCAAGACAAAGATAGGGAATTTAGAGCGAAAGGCGATACGCCGAGCGGAGCGTACGCGAAAAGCGTATGCGCTTGAGCTTATAATATTAGTAGGAGCCGATAGAATAAGAGAGCCTCGCAACCGGCGCAAGCGTTCGGCGCGGTAGGCGAGGCATCGCTCTAAAGAAAGCGCCGCTCTTTAAGTGAGCGGCGCAAGTTGGCGCTCGTTACGAGAAGTCGAGGGCGAGCGTGCCGTTGAGGATGGAAATCTCGTTGAGTTTACCGCCGAGAACGATTCCGCGGAGTTGGGCAACGGTGGAAAGAGCAACGGTCAACGTATTACCGACAACGCTCAGCCCCGGTTTGCCTTCCACCGCGGCGGTGAGTTGCCCCATCAGCTGTCCAGCGATGGCATCGCCCCCCATCATCGCGAGGGAGACTTTGGCAAGCGTAATATCAATGGCAGAACCGGACTGTGCCGGAGCCAAGCGGATTTGAGCTTCGACCGGCACCGGCAGAAAGCCCATGCTTGCTTTGCACTTAAAGATTAAAAGTCCGTCTTTGAGAACGACTTTAGGATCTTTTAACTTCTTGAGTGCTTCGCCTTGCGTTTCAGCCATTTTGGCGAGTGTAGAAACGAGACCGCTATTGATATCGGTCTCGGAAAGTGAGAGGGCTAGTTTTGAAATCTTCATGGCGCTATTTTAACATAGAAATGGGATTGATAAACAAGGGGCTAACGACGCTTTTGCCAAATTTCCTGTAGACGGCAGATGGCAGAGTACGGATCTTTTTCACCGCAAACGGCGCGGACGACCGAATAATTGATTGCGCCGGCACGAAGGACTTCGGGCAGTCGCGTGCAGTCAATACCGCCAATGGCAACGGCGGGACAGGGAGCAGATTGAATGATACGCCCTGCTTCAATCGCACCGAGCGTCGGATCGGGAATGTCTTTCGTCGGCGTGGCATAGAGCGGACCGACGCCAATATAGTCGGGCTGAACGTGTCGCGCATTCGTCATCTGTTCAAATGAATGCGTGGAAAGACCGAATATTTTCAGCTCCTGCCACTGGGCGCGCGCTTCTGGCAACGGTTGATCGCCTTGCCCGAGATGAACGCCATCGGCTTCGGATTCAACGGCAATCGAAGGATCATCGTTAATAATCAAAAGCGTACGCGATCCGCGCGTAATGGAACGCAACGTCCGCGCACGTTCGAGGATTTCGGCACGCGCCACGTGCTTCATGCGCAGCTGAATAAAACGCACTTCAGCCCTTACCGCCGCCTCCGCCACCGTTTCATAAGAAGTGACAGGATTCGTAATGACGAGGTAAAGACCGAAAGGTTGTGAAAAGTCAATCGACATGGATTAACCGCGCAAGTCGGCGCAGATAAGCTCGGCGACTTTCTTGCCGGACTTCAACATCCCGCCAAAAATCGGCCCCATACGGAAACCGCCTTGAACATTGTTCGCCGCCATACCGGAAGCATACAGTCCGGGATAGAGACGTTTGGTATTAAGCACCGTTGTTCGTTCGCCGTCTTCCATCCACATCGGCTTCTCGCCCATAATTCCGCCCGTAGGAGAATCGACTTTAAGTCCGGCTTTATCAACAGCCTTGTGGACGATTTCAGACGGATGACCGGTACCATCAAGAACGGCACGCGTCGTGACAACGACAGGATCGACGTGCATTTCCAAACGGCGAACCGGATTCCAATTGACGACAAGACCGCAAACCGAACCTTCGTGTGCGCAAATATCTTCGACACACATCGCGTTGAAAATGACCGCGCCTGCCTTACGTGCGCCGAAAATAAGCCCCGACGCCATTTCGACCGAGTCAACGGTGTGATAACCATTTTTCTGATCGACCGTCGTAATCCCGAAGTCGTGAAGGATTTCCGCCGCATCTTCTTGTACGACCACTTCATTGAACAGCATTCCGCCACCCCACGTACCACCGCCGGGGGCAAGCTTGCTTTCAAATATCGCGACTTTCAAACCGGCATCGGCGAGATAACGCGCAGCAACCAAGCCCGAAGGACCGGCGCCGACAATACCGACATCAACGGCTAAATGATCTTCAAACTTCTTGAAAAATGTGCGCACAATCGCGCTTGAAATCTGTTCTTCCATGACAGGACTCATGAGGATACTCCCTTTCTTAAATAGTTGCGTAGTTTAGCAAAGATTACAGTTAAATTCCGCGATGGCGTTCGGTCCGGCTCCGGCAAGAGAGGCGCCGCGCGCGGCTCATCTGGCGTGCAACAAAAAG
>JAVVWU010000075.1:0-2671 GCA_036651955.1 Kiritimatiellia bacterium | reverse complement strand
GTCGCCTTTGGCGCCAACGTTCAGTTCGACGCAAAATGGACTTAACGGTGCCGACTGGCGTTTTAATTTGGAAGGTGCGACCGTTACTGCCGACGGTGCCTTGCAAACGGGAGTAGCAGCGCCTGCCAAAATTACGTTTGCTGCAAGCGGTACGCCGACAATCAATGTTGGATATGGTGCTAAGCCGATTACCGTTTTGATTGCGCTTAAGGGGCTTTCGACGAGTACGCCGAAAGAGAAGCCGTTTTGGATTGCAACCAACGGAACAAGCGGTATTGGATGCGCCTTAAATGCTTATACAAGTACGACAGCACAAACGAAAGGCTGTTGGGGCAATGGAATATATAATGCGGTCAAAAATATGAATGGACTTGCCGGTGACGGCACGAAATGCCTCGCGATGGTCACGGGGAATGGTGGTGGTTCGGGCGAGAGCAACACTTCAGCGATTACGACGGTGACGGCGACGACGCTCTCTTGGCAACCGATGAGTGGGCTTAAGGGGACGACCGTTAATGTTAACGGGATTTATTTTGGTAACTTCCGTGGAGGGACGTCGGGCGGAATGGACTATACGCTTGTCGGCGTGGCGGTGTTTAATGGCAAGGCGACGGATGCCGAGTTGAAGGCGATCGTCGGTTCGCCGATTTGGCAGGGAACAGCCTCAGGTAATGGCACGTGGAATACGGTGGCGACCAATAAAGCATGGGCGAGTGCGTTCACGAAAGAAGCAGAAGCATTTGTCAGTAATACGCCGGCGATTTTCAACGATATTAGCGGTGCAACGACGTCCACCGTCACGGTCGGCGGAACGGTGACGCCGGCGTCTGTCTTGGTGGACAATGGTACGACAGCGTATACGATTACATCATCAGGGGCGGCGAATGCAATTATCGGAAGTAAAGTCATTACGAAGCGTGGAACAGGTACGCTCACGCTGAATGGGAGTGACGCGACTGCAACGCGGATTTCCAAATTGGTGCAGGAGGCGGGGACGGTAATTCTCGGTGGAGCTGCTAACGCAAAGACGGCGGCATTACGTGAAGGTGGTGGTGATGGTAATACGCAGGCGGAGCTGGACATTCAAGGCGGCACATTTGACCTCAATACGCAATATACCTATAGTTCGGATGCCGTTTCCGGCTATCTGACGCAGAAGCCGATTACGCTGGGCGGTCCGACCAAAGCAACGATTACGAATGGCGGCATTGCTCTTTATGAATGTGCGACGAATACGGTGGTTTATGATGGCGGTACGGGTGGTGAGAACGTTGGCGCAGAGATTTCCGCCTACTTCGCGAGTACCTATGCGGCGAATCCGCGAGTCAAGCAATTTAATATTGGCAACGGTAGCGATCCCGTTGATTTGACGCTGTCGGGCGGTATCGGAGCAAAGAAGAATGGATCAAATTGGGAACTCTTGACAGACGTAGCGTTTAAGGATGGGGTGACACTTGAAAAGGTGGGAGCAGGAACGCTCGCCATCAACTGTCCGAACCGTTGGGATACGTTGAAACTTTCTGCCGGAACGGTACAGTTGGGACACGAAAAAGCCTTACCGCAAACGCCTGTCGCGTTGACGGCGACCGGTACCGGAGCTTTGACGATGGATGGCGGAACGCTGGAGATGAACGGCTTTTCGCAGACGATTAAGACGTTGACCGGCACCGGCATGATTACATCAACATCGGCGGCGACGTTGACGGTGACCGATGCGACAACGTATGGCGGCAACATTGGCGGTGCCGTGAGCCTTGCCATTGCTGCAAATTCGAGCTTGTCGGGAGCCATTACCACGACAGGGACGATTACCGTTGCGAGTGGCAAGTTGAAACGTTCGGGGAGCCAACCGATGACAATCAATGCTTTGCCGGCAGGCGGCATTGAATTTGACGGTACGTCTTGGGTTACTCTTGCGGATGGGACCTATCCACTGATTACGCTTCCGGAGAATTCTGAAGCAATGAATCAGTCAAAGTGGGATGCCGCGGTGTCGATTACGAATAAGCCGGTAAATGTGACCGTGGTCTATGCAGCACATACTTATTCTATTACGGTCGCTGCCATTACGGCGCCCGAATTAACATTGATGATGATTGGCGATTCCATTACCGAAGGCGAAAGTACGGCGAACAGTTATCGTCATGATTTATGGGAGCTTTTAACGGTCGCCGGCTACAACATTCAGACGGTCGGCGTTCGTAATGGTACGCACGATGGAGCAGTAACCACTGAAAAATGGTCGTATCACAATGCGTTTTATAGTGCGCGTATTCTTCCTACGGGTGGCGCCATGGGGCAACGCATGAGTTTGGATGCCGAATTGGAAGTTTGCGGTTATCCCGATGTCATCACCGTTTTGATGGGTGCGAACGATGTGGTTGACTACGGGAATAGTGAAGACGGTCGTACACGCCTTTTCAATGTATGGTCGGACTATGTGAGCCGCCTTGCCACATTGCGTCCGAACAGCCAAATTCTCGTCTCCACCGTCTTGCCGTATAAATCAACGCACGGAAAGCCCACGTGGGTGAATCCGTTTAATGAAAAGCTTCGTACGGCGTGGGGTGCAGGTGCAACGAAAGCGGAACCGTTCGCCTCGCATCCGAATGTGACGCTGGTAGATCTTTATACGACTGCTGGGCTAGTGGATGCCGATTTTATAGATCAG
>JAVVWU010000074.1:0-2886 GCA_036651955.1 Kiritimatiellia bacterium | reverse complement strand
TACTGCTGCTACTGATCCGGCGGTCAAGTTTACCTTTACGAATGCCGACGTCTACACGAACAACTATAAGTATACCGTTACAGATGCGACCAAGGGCGCGCTCCTTTTCACAAGAGATTCGGAAAAACCGATTGACGGTTTAGCGGCAGCACTTACCGGTACGGCGGACGGTACAGAACGCCTGTTCAATTTGATCGGCAACTATACCGGTACTGACGCCGAGGCGGCAAATCTTGCAGGCAATTTGACGATTCTTGGAAATGGTACAGCGGCAAATGCCTATTCGATCTCGGCTGACGCGAAGAAGACCAGTGGATTGGTTAACGTTGCCGATACCGGTACGCTCAGCATCGAAAAAATCAAGATTAACGGCTTCACGAATAGCAGCACCAATGGTGGCGTTATCAACGCAACGAGCGGTGCGACGGTCGACGTTGATAACGTTCTCTTCAGTGGAAATAAGGCGACAGTGGCAGTAGCAGCGGGCGGCGCAAGCGCTGGGACGTTTGCTACTGACGTTGCAGACGGTAAAGGTGGCGTCATTCATAGCACAGAAGCAAAAACGACGATTGCGGGTACGACATTTGACAGCAACGCTGCGCTTGACGGCGGTGCAATCTACAATAGTGGCACAAGCAAGGACTCTGTTGTGACCGTGACCGATTCTACGTTCGCAAAGAACAGCGCGACCGCGACCGCGACGGCTACCGGTGGCAATGGCGGTGCGATTGTCAATAGCGGTACGAAGGCAACGGCGAAGATTAAGAACAGCACGTTCAGTGGCAACAGCGCCAACGCTTTGGTGAGTGGGACAATCACTGGCATCACCACCGACAGCAACGAAAACCCTTCTGGTCTACAAGGCGAGTTCAAGACGGTTGGCGGTAATGGTGGCGCCATCGCCAATGACGCAGGCACGCTTACGGTTGGTGGTAAGTTCGTGAATAACAAGGCGAATGGACGCGCCATCCCCACAAACGTTCCTTGGATTGATGACAACAAATCACTTACAGAGGATCAGAAAGATGCCGCTTGGAATCTCGTTGAGGCGGAGTATTTGAAGAGTGGCAAGGGCGGTGCGATTTACAATACAGGTAGCTCTACGGGAACGGTTGAAAAGGGCACGCAGTTTATTGGCAATGCCGCTACAAATGCCGGTGGCGCGATTTACAATGACGCGACGCTCACGGTTGAGAGCGGTGCTTTGTTTGAAGGCAATACGGCGATTGCCGGTGGCGCGATTCACAATGCTACTAAGGGCGGAACGCTCATCGTAAACGGTGCGACGTTCAGTGGCAACATCGCCAAAGGTACTGAAGATAACGATGGCGGCGCGATTTACAATGCCGGCACGGCGACGATTACGAATAGTACGTTTAAGAACAACAAAGCCGAAGCGTTTGATGCTGAAGGCGGAGCGATTTACAATGAAGGCGGAACGCTCACCGTAGAAGATTCTTCTTTCATCGGAAATAGTGCCGGTACTGCCGGCGGTGCGATTGCTAACTGGAGCAACGGCACGGTGAATATCGCTGCCAATACGAAAGATGTCGAGTTCACTGGCAATACAGCAGGCGGGAAGTCCAATGCTATTCACAATGACAGCGGTACGGTGAATTTCTCCACGACGGGGATTAAGGAGATTGTCGTGAATGATGCCATCACCGGTGGCGGCACGAAGCAATCTCTTCTCGAGATTGATGGTAATGTAAGCTTCAATAATGACGTATCGGGCAACAATCTGCGCGTTGATATTGGGGCAACGTTGGGCTTTGGCGATAAGGGCAAGTTCAATGACGTTAAACGCGATGTGACGTTTAATGACGGCGCCACGCTGGATCTCGCCAATGGCAAGATTTCCGAAGCGATCGTTGCCAAAAACGTGTCGGTTGAAGATGAGAATGGTGCGGTGAACGTCGTGGTGGATGTCGATCTCGCGAATACGGCAGTCGATAGCATTAAGGCAGAAAGCTTTAATCAAACCGGAAAGTTTCAATTCGACAACTTCCGTATGCTGTCTGATGCCGCAACGGCGGACGTACAGACGGTGACTGTCTTTACCGGCAATGATAGCGATAAGCCGAAGATGGACGTTGCAAAAACGACGTTTACTTCCAACTATAAGTACGACGTTACAGCTGATAAAGGTGCGCTGACCTTTACGCGTGAGAACGATAAGGTTAACGGCGTTGCCGGAGCACTTACGGAGGCGTCGAAGGGCGTAAAAACGTCGCTGTCTTTGACCGGGGACTATAACGCGGAAGAGAACTTAGAGAAACTTACTGCTGGTGCCTTGACCGTCTTCGGTCAAGGTCATACGTTCAATGGTAATGGCAAGGGCGGCTTTAATGTGACGAGCGGTACGCTCAACATGGGAGATGCCACGATGAGCGGATTCGACAGCGCTCTTACCGTTGGGACGGGCGGTGCGGTGGCGATGACCGGTGTCAACTTTACGGGGAATACAGGAGCGATTGTTAACAATGGCACGTTGAAGTTCACCGACTGCTCCTTTACGAATAATGGAACGCCAGCCAAAACGGGAAAGACGGTGTCTATTCTCGCTGCTGGTGGGAACGCCAGTGCCGGCGCCATTTATAATGAAAATACGCTAAGCATCGTTGCGTCGAATCAGGACGTCGTCTTTGGCGGAAATAGTGCAAGCGGCGTCTCCAATGCTATTCATAATGAAGGCAACAGCACGCTCAACTTAGTCGCGAGCGGTCATCGTATCGTCTTCAATGACAGCATCACCGGAGCTGCTACCAGCGAGATGGCAATCAACAAGGACGAAGGCACCGGTACGATTGTGCTGAATGCCGATATGAGCGGCTACAAGGGGGCGGTTGCTTTGGATAATGGCACGCTCCAACTCGGCGCCAACGG
>JAVVWU010000073.1:0-2906 GCA_036651955.1 Kiritimatiellia bacterium | reverse complement strand
TCTGTCAAATCGCACGGACGTTTCATGAGCGTAGATCCCACACATCGCTTCTCCATCCACCGATTCCAAATAATGACAGGAGGTTCGCACATATCGCCGTTAGAGCTGCGCATATTAAAATAAGGCAGTCGGGAGATCCGACTGCCTTATTTTGAAGAAAAAAGATAGCGCTTAACGGACAATGTCCATTTCCGCACGAATTGCCCACGCCGCCGCCATCGGATCTGCCGCTTCAAGAATGGGGCGCCCCACAACAAGATGCGTTGAACCATCACGCACAGCACCGGCTGGTGTCGCGACACGTTTCTGATCACCGACCGCAGCACCGGCAGGACGTACGCCCGGCGTTACAAAAACAACGGAGCGTCCTTTTGCCGCCGGAATTAACACACGGTTCATATTAGCGACTTCTTTCGGTGAACAAACAATCCCATCGGCACCATTCATCACCGCGAGCAATCCCATCGCCTCCACATGTGCGCCCATCTCACGCACAATACCTAAATCCGAAAGATCGTCTTGGTCTAACGAGGTCAACGCGGTGACGGCAAGAATTTTGGGCGCATTCGCTCCAAATTCTGCCGCCGCATCTGCCGCCGCACGAATCATCGCTTTTCCACCGGTCGCATGAATCGTCATCAAATCAACGCCTAAATACGCCCCCGAGGTCACGGCACGTGCAACGGTACGAGGAATGTCATGCAATTTCAAGTCGAGAAAGACACGTTTCCCTGCATTCTTTACAAGTTTGACAACGTCCGGTCCTTCGGCGGAAAAAAGTTCAAGCCCAATTTTGTAAAAGTCAACGGCATCTCCTAGACGAGAGATAACCGCAGCGACTTCGGCCTTCGTTGAAACATCCAATGCGACAATGAGTTCTGCCATGATTCACATCCTTCAAATAAGAGTATGCAAGCATTATAGCATAGCGCTCGCCACTGACGGACACTCTCTGACTGCTGAAATTATTGAGCGTGGAATGTTTTCCACGTCAAATATCCGCCCGAAAGATTCGAAGCTGTCAATCCATTTTGGCGCAAAATACGTTCTGCCAAATAACCGCGCAATCCAATAGCACAAGAGCAAACATAAGATTGCCGACGATCGAGTTCCGAAAGACGTTGGCGGAGTTGCCCCAAAGGGAGATGCAATGAACCGGGAATAAATCCCGCCTTACGTTCTGCCGCTTCCCGTACATCCAGAATAACAGCATCCGAAGGAATTGCATCGGCATGAACAATTCTCGACCGTCCGCTCAAAACATTCCCTGCCACCATACCGATGAAATTGACCGGATCACGTGCCGCATTAAAGGGCGGAGCATAGGCACATTCCAGTTCGGCAAGTTGCGTGATCGGCCATCCTGCACGCATCGCCATTGCAAGCGTATCAATCCGTTTGTCAACGCCTTTGGAACCGGCAATTTGCGCTCCAAGAAGTTGACCTTCAGATGTAAACAGAACTTTAATATGAAGCATCGTTCCGCCGGGATAGTACATTGCTGCCGCCGCCGTATGTAAATAGAGCTTCTGATACGCCACCTTCATTTGTACAAGACGTGCTTCCGTCATTCCGACACTGCCAATGGCAAGCTCCCCGACCTTTACAATCGACGCACCATACGTTCCGGCATAATTTGCAGGAAGCCCCATCATCGCATCTGCCGCCAGCCGTCCTTGTTTATTCGCCGGTCCAGCGAGCGGAATTGAAATAGAACCGCCAAAGATGGGTTCCACGACTTCGACCACATCACCAGCGGCGAAAATATGCGGATCGGACGTGCGCAGGTCACGCCCCACACAAATATGCCCACGTGCGCCTAATGTTAAACCTGCCGCTTGTGCCAGTGCAGAATTTGGACGCACGCCAGCGCACATGACGACGAAATCGGCAGGTAAACGTGAACCGTCATCTAATACGACCTTTAACGTTTCTCCCGCTTCAAACGCTTCCACTTTCCGTCCCATTTGAAGCGCGATTCCGCACGCCATAAGCGCGTGTTCCGCCCATCGCGCCATTTCAGCATCTAAATTTGCCAACAAATGAGTGGCAAATTCCACTACGGTCACCTTTATGCCTCGCGCCGCAAGATTTTCAGCCACTTCCGTACCGATAAAACCACCGCCGACGACAACCGCCTGCGTCGCATGCGCCGCAAGTGCCGACACCGCATCCATATCTGGCACCGTCCAAAACGAATGAATCCGCCGGTCATCAATACCGGGAAGCGGAAAAGAGACCGGCGTCGAACCTGTCGCAAGCAAGAGAAAATCATACGTTTCCACCGTCTCCTGCCCATGCGAACGCAACGTAATCGTTTGCCTCTCCCGATCAATAGCAACCGCCTCCGTACACGTTCGTACGTCCACATTAAACCAAGCCTTGAACTTGGCAGGCTCCATCACCATGAGATTCTCTCGAGCCGCAATGACACCGCCGAGCGAATACGGCAGTCCACAATTCGCATATGAAATATAAGCCCCAGCTTCCACCAAAATAATTTCCGCTCGCTCATTCAATCGACGCAACCGAGCCGCCGCGCTTGCCCCTGCCGCCACACCACCAACAATGATTACTTTCATATTCCCCCCCCCTTATCACTCTCCGCAATGCGCCTATTCTAACGCATTAAAGCCCTCCTTACAATCTAAAACAGGCACAACAACGCTCTCTTAAAAGAAGCGCTATTAAAGGCTCTCTTAAAAGAAGGCAGTAAACTTCTCTTATAAGTTAAATCAATAAAAGTAGAGGTAGAATGGTTCTTATTTTGCATGTTTTCCGTTTTGCCCATAATATATTAAGCGTTGTAACTCTTTATAAGGAACACGCAATGGAATTTTGACTTTAACAAAACACTAACAGCAAAAATACGCAAAAACGCTGGCGCAAGAAACACCAAACATACC
>JAVVWU010000072.1:0-2965 GCA_036651955.1 Kiritimatiellia bacterium | reverse complement strand
GGCGTAATTCTTCTAAATGACGTATTTCCGCTTGCGCTTGACGAAGCGAGGCTTCCTTTTCCTCCGCTTCACGGCGCACCGCTTCTTGACGACGAGCTTCCTCTTGGCGAACCGCTTTCGCTTTTTCCGCCGCTGGCGATGCTTCCTTACTACTTGATTCTGTGTCGTTAGATAATAGTAGTGGTACTGCTCTTACCTCCGTTGGAGGCGTCGCGACGGTAGCGGAAGGCTTTGGAGGCGTGTCGTCTGCTCTCTTTCCCGTACGTGCAGCGTCTAATATCTTCGCATCACAGGGCGGCAACCGATCCTCATGAAACACCTTTCTCTCCGGAAAATCGACCCACGGTCGTTGTTGCTGTTCTATTGAAGCGAATTCTTCGCTCTCTTTCAGAATACCGCGCAAATGAAACTGTCCACTTATTGAACTTCCTGTGGAGTATGTACTAAAGGTGACTTTTTTACGAAGATTCGATGGAAGTAGTGCTATCAATTCATCAAATAGCGTGAGCAACGTTTTACCGGTTGGATCCCACGTATGCGATGTGACAAAGTATAACGATCGTCCTCCCGTGCAGAGTAAAGCTTGCAAAGCGGTTGCAAAGCTCGCTGCCAACGATCCACCTTTGTCTTCCCCGAAGATCTCTTTCCACGTTTGAGGCGCAAGGCTCGCTCTTTCTAGCGGTTGAAAGCTTGCAGCTTTTTCCGGATCCGGATCCAAAGATTTGACTTCCCCATCCCACCGCTCACTCAGAAGATCGCTATTCTTCAAGAGCATCGCGGCGCCTCCTTCAGATGAAAATTCAGCTGCAGGGAAATAGAAAAGCCGCGCCAAATAATTCGTACGTCCCGTATAGTCAGATGGAGCCGCAGCAATACGACTTAACACATGTTCGCCTTGTCGCAAAATCGCATGATTCCATGCCACCGGATTTTCATCATGCTTGCCATACGCTGTTTCCACAAATGAAAAACCACTTAGTTCTTCGAGCTGTTGACGAAGTCTATCGTGAACATTACGTGTCATCACCGCCGTTGTATAACCGTTCGTGCAGGGAAGCAAGCCGCGGGGGACAGACGTATGAATCAGCTCTATCATCGCTCCTGTCCTTTCGTCAACGTACCGCCAACAATCGGTAAAAGCCCTTTATATGCCAAAGTGAAAACAATCGGAAGTTCAGAGAAAATAGGCTGAACATCTGAAGGGCGTATACCCTCTTCCACCGGATTATGCCCTAATGCGCTCAACGGAATAAACCAAACTTCACGCGCAATATCTTTAACCGTTGCGACAACTTCCGGCACAATGCCCTTCAAGAAAGTTTCTGTCACCTGAGACAAACGGTTGAGCGCTTCTACGTCCAATGCATACTGTCCGTCGCTTTGTTGAGAATAAAGAGACGTTTCAAGCGGTAAATGCGCGTGCAATAAATCGGCTTTTGAGATTCCAAAAATTAACGGACGCGACAATTTCGTTTCACGCTGATTTCCAAGGTAACGACGAATACGAACGGACATTTCCATCAAGAGTGTATCTTGACGCTGTGCATCATTGGTTGCCGTTCCTTTTCCCTTATCCAAAAAGTTTCTAAAGCGTGGATCTGCCGAAGGATCGTATAAGAAGAGCAACGTATCCGCGCTAATAATATTATGTGTGACCAACGAAGCATTCGTATCTGCACCTGCTCTAAAATGTTCGCCAGCACAATCATACACCACCAAACTCCCCGTCTTCTCCTGATGCGGCGGGCTTACACGGAAAAAGCTTGGAAGCGGTAACAACTTATTTTCTCCATTCAGCGAAATTGAACGCGAAACATCCTTCGATTGCAGCCGTGTTTTTTCAATCACTTGAAAGGCGTTCACATCTGTTTGGAAAAAGAGCTTTTCTTCGTACGCATTAATCCAACGATTCGCAGTCGGATCCATATCCACGAAATGAATCGCGAACTTCCCATTCAGAATCTGCCGACACTGCCAAATAGAACTCGCCAGGAAAAACGATTTACCTGCTCCCGTTGCGCCGACAATAGACATGACCGTCTGACGGACATGGAGCAATTCCGGTGGCAAAATCATATGGCAATGCGGACAGGCGACTTCTGTACAAATGCCGCCATCGGTATCAATTGCAAGCCCCTGCTTCGTAAACTGTGTCGGAAGAAATCGCAGTTGATCATTTTCTCCCAAAACCGGATCGCCCACAAGTGTCGGCGAAACGGAAACAGAAAGAATATTGCCTAATTCTAAAATCGTTCGGCAATAAGGACACATGAAATTCCCCAATTGGAAACGTGCTTCCTCTTCATCTATCGTCTCCTTCTGCTCAATCGACAGTGCCCCCTCGGAACGAACATCAAAATAATGGAACTCTTTCATCTCAATCTCCTTTTGAATACGTAATTCTTCTTGGCGAACCGTCTCTGCCGCCGCTTCCTGACAGCGAAGTTCCTCTTGACGAAGCGCTTCCGCCGCCACTTCCTGACGAAGAAGTTCCTCCTGACGAAGCGTTTCCGCCGCCGATTTATGAAGCGATTCCGCCCTCGCCGCACCAAACGTTGCACGCCGCTGTGATTTAGCCAACTTTTGTGCATCTGTCTTACGTATATCACTCATCTGGAACCTCCGTAAAATAATTACGCCCTCTAAATACTTATTCGATGCTACTAAAATTACCCCCCCCGTCAAGTAAACGCACTGTACGATGCGTAGCCGCACGTACGTACCGCCCCATTGCGTAAATTACAGAAGCGAATAGAGAGGCGCGCAGCGTACATAGTGGCGAGGCTGCGCGCCTTGCGAAGCGTTGACTACGAAGGCAATGTCCGCACATCTCTATAAATCACGCCCTTTCCATCGGTCTGTACGTCGTACCTCGTGCAAGCATAACCGCTGATATCCGGCGGAGGGAATAACTGGCAAAGCGGAGAAAGGGACGAAGCTGGAGAAGAAAGCTGTGAAGTTGGAG
>JAVVWU010000071.1:0-3114 GCA_036651955.1 Kiritimatiellia bacterium | reverse complement strand
GTAGCAATACGATGCCGAGCTTAAGCATTCTCGGGCGTTGCGTCCAGATCGTCCGACAGCTTCCGGTACAGCGTCGCCAGGCTGACATTCAGCGTCTTTGCCGCTTCCGCCTTATCGCCATTCGCCATCGATAGAATATGCGATACATATTCTTTTTCCTTCTGCCGTAAGAAGCCTTTCAGCGAAGCGCCATCCGTCGTCGTCACCTCCGACGCCTCCTCCGACGCTTCCGTCGCCGCCGATGTCACTTTCGGCGGAAGATGTTCCGGCAAAATCACCACACCTTCCTGCAAGAACGTCAGCGCATGACGCATCGCATTTTCCAATTCACGCACATTGCCCGGCCACGAATAGCGTAGCAGCAGCGCCGCCGTTTCGTTCGCAATTGAAGGCCGCTGCTGCTCGCCGCCGCGCTCCGTCCAAATGAAGTGACGACAGAGTGGCAAAATATCTTCCTTGCGATCACGCAACGGCGGAATCTCCAGCGTCACGACTGCCAAACGATAATATAAGTCGGCGCGGAAAAGACCGTCCACCACTTTCTGCTCCAAATCAGCATTACTCGCCGCAATAATGCGCACATCGACCGGCGTACTCTTCAAGCCGCCCACGCGCCGCACTTCATGCTCTTGCAAGACGCGCAAAAGCTTTCCTTGCAGCGCCAGCGGAAAAGAAGAAATCTCATCGAGAAACAGCGTCCCGCCATTGGCAAAGTCAAACAGTCCTTCTTTGTCGCTATTCGCTCCGGTAAAGGCGCCTTTCACGTGCCCAAACATCTCGGACTCCAGCAGCGCCTCCGGCAGTGCCGCACAGTTCACCGCCACCCACGGCGCATTTTTACGCAAGCTCTGCGAATGAATTGTTTTGGCAATCACCTCTTTACCGGTGCCACTTTCGCCATTGATGAGCACCGGCACATTCGACGGCGCAATTTTGCGCATCATGTCACAGACCGATGCCATCGCCTCACTGGAGGCAATCACGTGCTCAAAGACATAGCGTGGCGGCTCTTTCGGATCTTCCGGCACCATTGAAGCATGCGTCCGAACTTGACGATCGGCGCGGCGCATCGTCGCGAGCAACTCATCCACTTTGAAAGGCTTCGTAATATAGTCAAAAATTCCCTGCTTCATCGCTTCAATCGCCGTCTCAACGGAAGCATATGCCGTCAGAAGAATCACGGGGATCTCCGGCGTCCGCTGACGAATTTCAGCAAAGAGCGACATTCCGTCCATCGGCGCCATCCGCAAATCGGTCAAGACGATATCCACCGATATCGTCTTCATGACCTCCAGCGCCTCTTGCCCCTGATGTGCAATCGTCACCTCAAAACCGGCTGATTTCAGCAGACTTTCCAATAGTAATAAGATTCGCGCTTCATCATCTACAATCAAAATTCTCGACATAACAGACCTTCGCTTAATTGAGACTCATCAGTAGATGCTCTCTCACATTCGTAATATGAAAGAGATTATCAGAAATTTTCCGCCCTGTCTACTTCCGTTCTCGAATATGAGGCATCTTATCATCTTTGAGAATTGTGTTGCAAAAGTGAGAGAGGTGCGTACGCACGACGCCAGCATTCGCATTTTTGCAATCGTGCGGCGCCTGTGACACGACAAGACGGTGCGCGATCCTCGCGCCAAAAGAAAAGCCCTATCCGATAAAATGCACTTCGATCCTCTTTGGCACGCTATTTGCTATACTAAGTCGAGATCGCGACATGGTGTCACGATTGATCATTGAATAGTGAGGTTCTATGAACATGAAAGACATGACAAGAAAAGGTTTCACACTCGTTGAAATCATGATTGTGGTCGCGATTATCGGTGTTCTCGCCGCTATCGCCATCCCTAACTTCATCCGTTCCCGTAAGACAGCGCAGAAAAATGCCTGTATTGCGAACTTGAAGTCCATTGAAGCTGCCAAAGAGCAGGCGCTCATAGACGGTTTGCTAGTAGCAGACTGGGTGAAGTACGTCAAAGGTGGCGCAGAGTTGAAATGCCCCTCAGCTAAAAGTGGTAATTTATACTCAACGACGGCAGGAGATGAAGGAAAACAACCTAAGTGCCCTGCGACAGTTGCAGATCACGAGCTTCCTATTGATACGTCGAACAATAACCCCTAAGTATTCGCTATTTCTAAAAGAAAAGAACCTCTTTCGGGAGGTTCTTTTCTTTTAGAGTAAGCGCAGAAGCGAGCGCTCAATGAACGATGGTCGATGGTGTCGGACGTTTTTCAACCGGATCAAGGGCGAGAATACTGTCAGACGCATTGGGCAGATAAGCCTCTGTCGCATATTGACGTTTCTCATTGAGCTGACGGAGCAAGTCGCGCATTTCTAAAACGGCGTCATAACAGAGATCCAGCACTTCTTTCTGCGTCTTTTCATCGAAAATATTCATCCGCATCATTTCCACACTGCTCAAAAGCACGGTGGCAGGTTGCCCGATAGCGTGACAAATCGTGCCGAGACTTTCCATCATAATCCGGCTTTGATCGCGCGACTGTTCAAGAAGTGCTTCATTGCGGAGACGCTCTGCATTGCGAATGATGAGCATCGCCGCACCCGACGACTCTTTATCAGAGGCATTTTCCGGAAGGGCGGTAATATTCAACCACGTGGCTTGCGTCGTAAAAAACGCCGTTTCTCCTTGCCACATCTCACCCTTCCGCACGCTTTCAAAGAGCGGAATCAAAAAATCGGCACGTTCTTCAAACCATTCTTTAAGGCTATGTCCTTCAGGACTTCCGCCTTGCGGTAAAGGGAATAAAGTCGGAAAGATAGCATTGGCATAGATGATTTTTCCTTGACGATCCATCGCCGCCACGCCGACATCGACATTTTCGAGTGCGCGATAAAGAATACTTAACACCGGAACGGCTGGAAGCGGTTCCACCAAAGCTGATTTTTTACTTTCTTGCGTCATTGTACTATTATAACATTTATAGGTGAAAAGTACACTCGAGGCGCCTCTTTTCGCACTTTCTAAAGAGTATAGAACGGCAAGCTCTTATAAAGAGGCGCCGCTACGCAAAAATAAAATTATGCGCCTCTCTTCCTCTTTATAAGGAGAGACAGACAAGCCACTCCTCCCGATACGCTCCCTTCAC
>JAVVWU010000070.1:0-3740 GCA_036651955.1 Kiritimatiellia bacterium | reverse complement strand
GTAGAGGGACTCACCTCAATTTTTAGTGGGACTTATGCAGAATCGTCGGAGAAGTCGGAGTCTTTACCGTTTTAACATAAGTGATTTGAATCTACCTGCGGCGAGATGGAGCGGAATGCTTTATACTATCGGTATGAGTTTTCGTCCGTGGATGTATGCTGTTGGAATGACCGCACTGTTTGGTGCGGCAATTATGTACTGTTTTGCTTCCGTTTTGGGACTGGATGTGGTGTTTGTCGCTCCTGATGCGCCGATTGTTCCGATGACGCGAATGGAGGGGTGGAAATGTTTGATTTCTGCACCTTTTTCTTTGTTGCCGTTGCTGACGGGGCTGTTCGGATATAAGGTGGCGTATGAGGGAACGTTTTGGGTG
Organism: Kiritimatiellia bacterium; assembly: GCA_036651955.1. Classification (GTDB taxonomy): domain Bacteria; phylum Verrucomicrobiota; class Kiritimatiellia; order RFP12; family DVOR01; genus Spyradenecus. Next base: position 3,367 of record JAVVWU010000070.1, on the reverse strand, counting down.
GATGCGTATGTAATGTGTTGGGCGGTGGTGTGGATGTTGCGTGGACGCGGGGTGACGTGGGGGGCTGCGTGGGTTGGAGGTTTCTGTGCGGGGTTGATGGGATATTTCCTTACGTTGTTTTGTGCGGGGCATCGGGGGGTGGTGGAGACGCTTGTGTTTGCGGTGTTGACGTTGGCGGCGCTTCAATCGGCGATGATTTCTTTTCGTTGGTGGATGTTTTCGTTGGTGGGTGTTTTTCTCGCATTGGGATTGGCTCCACAGCCGGATATTTGGTTTCTTTTCCTTTTTCCTTTGGTGGCGTTTGGAATTTGGTTGATGGTGGTGGAGCGGCGTTGGAGGACGTTAAGGGCGTTAATTTGTCGAGGGCTTTTGACGGTCGTTGTGTTCGCGGTGGTGGCGGTGGGAACGGGTGCGTGGACGCAGGCAGTAGGTCCGGCGAAGGCGAAGCGGGAAGCAGATTTTGCACAGGTGACGGCGCAGATAGTGGATGAGGGGGAGGCACGGGAGGCGCGGCGAACGTTTGTGACCGATTGGTCGTTGCCACCGGAAGATTGTCTTGAGTTTTTGATTCCGGGGGTGTGGGGATACAGTTCGTATCAGATGGATGTGAAGCCTTATCGTGGGCAGATGGGGATGGCGGGGAATGCGTTTCGGCAACATACGGTGCATATGGGGGTGTTGGGATTGTTTTTAGCGCTGTTGGCATGGCGTCGTCGGCATTTGCCGGAGGCGCGTGATTTGTTCTTTTGGTACGCGGTGGCGGTGGTGGCGGTGGTGGCGGCATTGGGGCGGTTTACGCCTTTGTATCAACTACTGTTGTCGGTGCCGATTTTGGGGGAGATTCGTGCGCCAGTGAAGTGGCTTCATGTGGCGGGGCTGGCGGTGGCAATCTGCGCTGGGATTGGTGCGGGGCAATGGGTGTCGTGTAAACGGTGGTGGGTGGCGTTTGTGCTTGCGGCGTTAGTGGCACTCAATATGACGTGGGTGGCGCGGCATTATGTTTTTCCTCGCGACCTTTCGCATAATGCGTTGACGCGTGCCGTTCCTTCGGGGGCGAAGCTTTTGAATGCGGTGCGATGGGGAGAATTAGATGCAATTTGCCATTGGCAACGGATTGCGTTGGCGGATGATCCGTCATCTGCCGATGTGGTAGTGGCAGCAGTTCAGCAAGGTGTTCGTCCGCTTGCGACACTTACGGTACGCGGGCACGCGTTGGGTCTCTATCGATTAAATAAGGAGAATGGCTCATGACAACGTTGCGTGATTTACTTGAGGAGGCGGTTCTGGCAGAACCACGAAATCATGTTTTTTCGCGTTGGTATGAGACCGGATCGTGGCAGGTACGGACGTATGCAGAGACATTGGAGCGGATCCGTATTTTGAGCGAGTGGTTTGGACGTAACGGGTTGTCGCCACGAAAGACGAAGGTGGCGTTACTTTTGCCGAATGCGCCGGAGTGGTTAGAGTGTTATATGGCAGTGGTGGGGTTGGCGGGGATTGTGGTCCCGATCGATCCGAAGCTAACGGCACCGGAGCTTCGCTATATTCTTGATAATGCGGAGGCAGAACTCCTTGTAACGGATGCGCAACATTTGCCGTTGATTGCGACACTTTTGCCCACGCTTCCAATGCTTCGGCGCACGATGGTCGTAGGACGTTCGGCGCATATGGAGAAGGTTCCTTGCGATACGTTGACAGAGGTGCTTGCGCAGCTGCCGGCGGAGGCATCGTTGCGGTTTTGGAATGATCCGGCATATTGCCCTGCGTCGGAAGATATCGCAGGAATCCTTTACACGAGCGGAACAACAGGGAATCCGAAAGGGGCGCTATTAACGCACGGTAACTTTGTGGCGGATGCGCTCGGTGCGCTCGCGCTCATTCCGGGAGTTACGGCGCAAGACGATTTTCTTGTGGTGTTGCCACTTTTTCATGCCTTTTCCTTCACCGCCAACTTTGTGGTCGCACTGTGTGCGCATGCGTCTTTGGGATTCAACCGCTCTCTGCGGACGTTGGCAGAAGATTTACGGGAACTGCGCCCGTCGGTATTGATGACGGTGCCACTGATGGCAGAAAAGCTTCATGCACGAATGATGGATCGTGTGCGATCTTCGTTGATTGCACGTTTGACCCATGCTCTTTTTCCGCGTCTTGTAGGGAGGCGACTTTTAACGTCAATGGGCGGGAAGCTCCAGCTGATTTTAGTAGGTGGCGCGAAGTGTGACCTTCGGATTCTGCGCGACTTTAACCGAATGGGACTCTGTATGTCCGAAGGTTATGGGCTCACGGAATGTGCGCCGATTGTTTCCGTTTGCCCTCCGGCACACATTCGCATTGGCACGATTGGACCGGCGATAAAAGGCGTTGAAGTCTGTCTCGCTGAGCCCAATGCGCAAGGCGTAGGAGAACTGTGTGTCCGCGGACCGATTGTATTTCGCGGTTATTATCGCAATAACGAAGCGACTCAAGCCGTCTTTGATGACGACTGGCTAAAAACGGGAGACCTCGCCACAATTGATGCCGATGGTTATATTACGATTTGCGGACGTATGAAAGCACTCATTGTTAATCGCGAAGGTAAAAATATTTATCCCGAAGAAGTCGAACAAGCCATCGGACGAGATCCTGCCATTGGAGAAGTCGCTGTAATCGCCTATCAGAACCAAGGTGAAACGGGCGAAAAAGTAGGATGTATCGTTTCTCCTAATCGTGAGTGGCTTTCGAAAATTCATCCTGCTGCCGATGTTGCCACGATTGAAGCGCTTCTACGTGCCGCCGTTAAACATCAATGTCTTTCGCTTGCCGCTTATAAGCATCCGCGTAAGATTGTCATTTCGCATACGCCACTGACGTTGACCTCTACGCGTAAAGTTCGCCGTTGCCTTTATGCTGGTACGCTTGATGAATAGCGAAAGCTTCGGAAATAAAAGAGAGCGCTGTCGTGAGACGAGCTCTTTTGCTGTAAGACGAGCCTTTTTGCGATATGAAGCGCTGATTTTCGGTGAAAAGATGACGCAGCTTTTGTTTTTGGGCGTGGTGGCGTCGGAATCGTAAGCTACGGATGCTTCACAGAAGCTTGATTTGACAGGCTTCTGTAAAATATAAAAGATTTCGTAAAAAAGTTCTTGCCACGGAGTGATTGATTCCGCTATTGTACCACCTGTTTCGCACAACTCGGCTCACGCCTTGTTCAGCAAACACGATCTTTGAAAACTAAATTCGCTCTGCGTCCTGGATGAGTCTTTGACTCGGAAGGGATGCGACAGTAGAAAGCTTGTGCTAGGCAAACATCAATTAGGAATTCTCACCCGTGAGAGTTCCGATCAAGAAATGCTCAAAGCATTATTGACTGAGAGTTTGATTCTGGCTC
>JAVVWU010000069.1:0-3788 GCA_036651955.1 Kiritimatiellia bacterium | reverse complement strand
TTCGCTTTGCGGACGCGGCGACGGCAGTATTGCAGTCGCTCACGCTTCACAGCAAGTAAGTTCACGCATCGCTGCGCCGTAGGTGCGTCCGCAATCTTCTCCATGTATTCACGCATCGTCGGCGCTGCTTCCGTTATAATAGAGGCTATGGCACTTATTACGCTTCACGATATTTCGATCGGGTTCGGCAACGCACCTGTCCTTGAAAACATTTCTCTTTCTGTTGAACTCGGCGCACGTGCATGTGTGACTGGACGCAACGGCGAAGGCAAATCCACCCTCCTCAAAATTATTGCCGGTCAGCTCAAGCCGGATAAAGGTGAAATCATTCGCGCCCCCGGTGTGCGCATTGCCTACCTTCCGCAAGATGTGCCGGACAATCGCCCCGGAACGGTCAGTGACATTTTAGCCGCCGCAGTACACGATGCCGATCGTCCGTATATTGCCGATATTGTCGCCTCTAAACTTGAACTGCCGGTCGATTACGAATTTAACGCCCTTTCAGGCGGACTTCGCCGCCGCGTCCTTCTCGGCTGTGCGCTTGTACAGGAGCCGCAACTTTTGCTCCTCGATGAACCGACCAACCATTTAGATGTCGCATCGATTGCGTGGCTCGAAAAGTTTCTTGCCACGGCGCCGTTCGCCTGTCTCTTTATCACGCACGATCGCGCCTTTTTGCGTTCGGTCGCCAAGACGGTGTTCGATCTCGACCGCGGGATTCTCGCCGGATGGGATTGCGACTACGCCACGTTCTTACGGCGTAAAGCCGATCTGCTCGCCGATGAAGCCGTCTACTGGGAACGCCGTTCCAAAAAGCTTTCAGAAGAAGAGGCGTGGCTTCGCCGTGGCGTGAAAGCACGAACGTGCCGCAACGAAGGACGCGTCACCTCACTGTTAAAACTCCGTCAGGAATTTGCTTCTCGCCGGACGCAAGGCGGCAATGCGAAACTGTCCTTGGGCGCGGCAGAAAATTCCGGTGACCTCGTTTACAAGTGCGCCGGTGTGACTTTCGGCTATGATCCGGAACATCCGATTCTCAAAGACATCACGTTGCGGATTCTGCGCGGTGAACGCATTGGCATTCTCGGCGCCAATGGCGCCGGTAAAACGACGTTGCTTAAATTACTGCTCGGCAATCTCTTTCCGCAAACGGGGACGCAGCAGTTGGGCGCACGCGTGCAGACGGCGTTTTTCGACCAACTCCGCGAAGCGCTCAATCCCAATGCCTCGGTGGTGGAAAATGTCGCCGAAGGAAAAGAGTATGTGGAAATCAATGGCGTACGAAAGCACATTTACGGTTATCTCGCCGACTTCCTCTTTACACCGGAACGCGCCCGAACGCCCGTCAAAGCGTTGAGCGGCGGTGAACGCGCCCGTTTATTGCTCGCGCGTCTCTTTATCAATCCGGGCAATCTGCTCGTAATGGACGAACCGACCAACGATCTCGATATTGAAACGCTCGAACTCTTGGAAGAAGAACTTGCCGGATACAAAGGCACGCTCCTCCTCGTCTCACACGACCGCGATTTCATTGACCACATTGTCACCTCGGTCTTTGTCATTGAGGACGGCACCGTCAATATTTATCCGGGCGGCTATAGCGATTGGCAAGCGGCAAAGCAACGGCAAGCCGATGCGCTTGCCACGCCTGCCGTCAGCGTCGCAATCAGTGAAGCGGCACCGAAAGGGAAAGCCGCTGAACGGCTTTCCTATAAAGAGCAACAGCTTTTGAAAACGTTACCGGCAGAGATTGAACGTTTGGAGAAACTCATTGCCGATCTGAACGTACAACTGTCAGCGCCCGGCATGGACTATGCGGCTCTCTCTGTGCAACTGGCACAGGAACAAACGCGGCTGGACGCGGCGTTTGACTCTTATTGCACGGTCGAAGCGAAAGCCGAAGCCATCAAAACTGCGTAATGCTGATTCAGCCCTTGGAGATACGAATGCTATGAAAACATTCCTCTTGTCGCTTCTCACACTCCTTTCCGTTTCATTTCTTTCGGCGTCCGAAACGAAAATCTGGAACCGTAATTGGGAATTTAAGCGCGGTGACGCCACGACGTGGCAAACGTGTCACTTGCCGCACTCTTTCAGCGCGCCTTATTTTCTCGGGCAGGACTTTTACACCGGTGACGGATTCTATCGAAAGACGTTGCTCCCCGAAATGTATGGCAATGCCAAAAACGTCTTTCTCGACTTTGAAGGCGCCTTCCAATTCGTCGAAGTCTTTCTTGACGGCGTACGTGTCGGCGAACATCGCAGCGGCTACACCGGCTTTCGCGTCAATCTCACGCCGGCACTGAAACGCCATCAAGCGCAGGAGCTTTCAGTGCGCGTGAACAACGCCTGGGACAGCCGCACCGCACCGCGTGCCGGCGAGCATATCTTTACCGGCGGCATCAATCGTGACGTGACACTCGTCACCGAAGGCAATGTCTATATTGAACGCAACGGCATCACGTTCACAACGCCGAAAGTTTCCGCCGAGCAAGCCATTGCCGAAGTCCGCGTCGAAATTCGCAACAGCTCCTCGCAGACGCAGAAAGTGCATTTGCAAACAACGTTGCACGATTACGCCAATTCCTATCCGCCGGCAACGGTGCAGACACGCACCACGCAAGAAGTCCTCCTCCCGCCCAACAGCTGTACAGTCGCGACCGTCGCTTTGCCGGCGGTCAATCGCCCCAAACTGTGGTCGCCCGACTCCCCCACGCTTTATTTGCTCGCCGTCGAATTGCGGCAACCGAAGTTTCTCGGACTTTTCGGCGGTGGACGGATCAGCGAAAAGACGGCAGAAGTCGGCTTCCGTTGGTTTGAATTTACGAAGGACAAAGGCTTTTTCCTCAACGGCAAGCCTCTCTTCCTGATAGGCGCCAACGTTCATCAAGACAATGCCGGATGGGGCGACGGGATCACCAATGGCGCTCATGCGCGTGATGTACGCCTGATGAAAGCTGCCGGCTTCAACTTCATTCGCGGTTCGCACTATCCGCACGATCCGGCGTTTCTCGCCGCCTGCGACCGCCTCGGGCTTCTCTTTTGGAGCGAAGGCGGCGTCTGGGGCATGGGCGGCGGTACGGCAGACAACCGTTATTGGGCAACGTCCGCCGTGCCGCACCTTGCCGCCGATCGTGAACCGTATGCGCAATCTGCCGAACGCTTAGTCCGCGAAATGATTCGCGACGCCAAAAATCATCCTTCGGTGATTGTGTGGAGCGTGAGCAATGAACCGTTCTTCCTCGACGGCGCGCCGGACAATTTAGAAGTGGCAACGGCACTGATTAAACGTTTGTTGAACGTTGTAAAAGAAGAAGATTCGACGCGTCCTGCCGCTGTCGGCGGCGCACAGCGCGGTGGCTTCGACCAGCTGGGCGGCATCATCGGATACAACGGCGATGGCGCGAAGATTTTCCGCAATCCGCCCGGACCGAGTATCGTGGCTGAATACGGTTCGACGATTTCCAAACGTCCCGGCGCCTATGCGCCCGGTTGGGGCGATTTCGGAAATGACCGTCCGGCATGGCGTTCCGGTGCAGCAATCTGGTGTGGCTTTGACCATGGCAGTATTTGGGAAAGCGGTTCGCGAATGGGCATTGTCGATTACTTCCGCATTCCGAAACGTTCGTGGTATTGGTATCGCAACTTTCTCTTAGGAACGCCGCCGCCGGCATGGGCGAAGAAAGGCGTGCCTGCCGCGCTCCGTCTGACCGCCGATAAAGTACTGTTGACCTCCTGCGCCGGACAAGACGATGCGCAGATTATGGTGCAATTCGTTGATGATAAAG
>JAVVWU010000068.1:0-4425 GCA_036651955.1 Kiritimatiellia bacterium | reverse complement strand
CTCGGTGAGCCTTACGGTTGTAGTTTATTATTTTCAAGCCGTTTTAATCCGGCTGATTTAACCAATGACTGCATTTGTTCATTCGCAATTCGATGCAATACCACTAGCCGATCATCACGTTTTATTTTGTGCTTAATCATCTCAGCGTTTAGACTTTCCATATTAGAGAGAATAATCAACTGCTGCAAGGTTGCTTGATCGCGAATATTTCCGGATATTCCGCTATTTTCATCGCGCCACTGTTTGGCTGTTTTTCCGAACATGGCTACGTTTAGCACGTCCGCTTCCGTTGCATATGTGAACGTTTGATATTGTTTCGGTAATGCTGATGTTATCAAATGGTTTTTAATAGCATCTGTATGTATGCGATAGTTGATTTTAGAAATCTCCCGATTCATATTCCAGTTAAGTGATAAGCGGCTGTTTTCGTCCTCTTTTAATCGCTGATAATCTGTGATGAGGTACAGCTTAAATTCTGCAGAAATCCATGACGCAAACTCAAAGGCAATGTCTCGGTGCGCAAACGTACCACCGCCGCGTCCAGATTTGGAGTATATTCCGATCGCTTGCGTTGCTTCAATCCATCGCTTTGGCGACAGCGTAAAAGCATTAAAGCCTGCCTTTAATTTGAACTGCTCGAATTCGAGCGAGTTGAAATCTGGATTTTGTAGCGTCTCCCACAATCCAAGAAATTCTATGACATCATGACTACGCATCCAATTTTGGATCGTTGCTGCGGGGTCATCACTTTTATATTTTGCAATATCAGTAAGAGAAATATAATCGTTGTAACTACCGTCGGAAACGATGGCTACCTGTATTCCTTTGACATTGATTTGCGCTTTCATTTGTTCTTTAAGATCCATAATCTTCCTCCATGTCTACCTGTTAGTATAAAGTAGTTAAAATGTTTTGTATATTTATAACTTTCGCAACAAAACATTGGCTGTATCAAATTACGCAATCCGTCGTTGTGACCGTAATACATTAGTAGCGCCTAATTCAAACCCCTCGAATTCGAGGGGTTTGAAATTGCAGCTGGTGAGGGTAGGAGCCATATATCGCCGCGATGAGCTTGCGATTGGTGTCTGTAAGGAAGAGCGCTTTTGTGGCGCTTCGTGTAATTGTGCGGTGCGGAGCTTTACAAAAAAGAGCCGCCCATGGGCGGCTCATAGAAATTGGCGGAGAGGGAGGGATTTGAACCCTCGGTGCCCCTTGCGGAACACGGCGATTTAGCAAACCGCTGCCTTCGACCACTCGGCCACCTCTCCAAAACATACGCATTCGGCGTAAATATGGTGCGAAGTTTAGCAGAACCGCACCCTTGCGTCAATCAAAGCTTGCACGCTGGCGAAAGGGTTGCTACGATATACCGCAAATGATGTTGCAGATTCATTTTGTTGTGCATTCCTTTTGAAAGGATCCGATCAATGACGAAGAACGTTTGGACAATTGCGATACTCGCTCTCTTACTGAGTGTGGGACGTGCTTCCGCTCAAGATGCGGCTCCAGCTCCCGCCGAGGTTAAACTCGTCCGCTTTTCACCGGCGGTAGAAGTTAAAGATTTAGAATCGGGCACACTGACGGTTCTCAAGCCGGGCGAGAAAAAAGCCATTTTCGCTTTGCCTTATAAAGCTTATCCTTACGGATCGAAATTTGAATCGTCTGCCGATGCGCGCTTCAAAATTTACTTTTCAGACAGCACTTACGCCGTGATTAAAGGCGTTGCCAACTTTTCTGCAAAGCAAGAGAATGAATATCGCAAAATCGTGCTGGAGATTGCACGCGGCGATGTGAATCTCTCTGTCGAACAGCGCGCGCAAGCGGATCAATTCTCAATCCTTACGCCGCTCGGTATATTCTCCTCCCTTCGCGGTATGTCCAAACTTCACGTCGGCGCCATCGGCAAAGGCGTTGTCGGCGAAAATGATTTCTCTTTCCGCACGCTCTCCGGTTCGGCTATTTTCAACGGTTTGCATTTCGCCATGCAAGGCATGGTACAGGCCAATGCGTTCTCCGCAAATAATGGTGTAGGAATGCAATCGTCCGCCGTTGTCGGAAAAATTGGCGAAGTCAAAATGGAGCTTCCTTCCGGTGCCGGAAAAACGGCGAACTTTGACCTCACTCCGGGCGCAACCGTTAAAATTACGCGCGCTAAAGCCAAAGGCTCCAATAATTGGGTCGTCTCCGTCTTGACACTCTATGCCAATGGGCAAGCCAAAAACTATTTCTGCTATGTCGAAAACCGTGGCGAAGGTTTCGCCACCGGTGATATCATCGGCGATATGCTCCCCGAAGAAGCGCCCGAGAGCACGGAGGAAACGCCTGCCGAAACGTCCGGCGCTACGCCTGCTGCTGATGATGCCCAAATGGACGACTTCGACGATGGCGATACGCTGCTTTAATCTCACCTCTCCATACGAACCTTAACCCCAAAACGACTACTATGTTTATTTATCATTTCACCAATCTGATCAAGAGCAAAATACTGTGGGGCTTCCTTGCCTTGCTTATGGTCTTCGCTTTCGTTGTCATGGACTCCTGCACGGGGCCTGCTCCCGATACGCAGGCGGCAGGATGGATACAAGGCGATGATATCACGCGCCGCGATGCCGATGATGCCTCTCAAGTCGGTGCAATTCTCAAAGGTCAAGGCGCCGCTTATCTTCCACAAAATGCGCAAATCTTCAGCTATTTGCTCCGTGTCGGCATGCCGACCGAGACATGGCCCGAACGTCGCCGTATGAATTGGAAACTCCTCGCCGCTCACCGTGTCGCACAGAATAACGGTATGACCATCAGCGAAAAAGGCGCCGAACGCGTCCTTGAGACGATGTTTGCCGGTCCCGATGGTGCTTTCAATCCGGCGCTCTACCGTGCCTTTTTGAGTGCCAATAATTACACCCAGCCCAAACTCTTTGAAACGACCTTCGCCAACCTCTGGCTCCCGAGCCAAACGTTGACATTGTCCGTTTTTAACGCGATGGGATGGGCGTCACCGATGGAACAGGACTTTGTCCTTTCCGCACGCTTTGATCCGACCACACTTTATGCCGCCACGCTCAAAAAGAGTTTCGATCCTGCCACGCTCAAGATTGAAGAGGCGACGCTCACCGCATGGTATGCCACTCATAAGGACGATTACAGCGTTCCTGAACAGCGCGTCGTTACAACGATTGAAATCCCCGTCACCGAATTCGCCAAGAAAGTTGAAGTCGTAGATATTGATGCCATGCAATATTACGACGATCACAGCGAAGAATTTCAAGGGAGTGATACCAATGGCGTTGCCCGTACATTGCCCTTTGAAGAAGTGAAAGACAAGGCGATTGCCAAAGTCCGCGCCGAACGCGCCCTTGAGCAGACGCTTGTTTTTGCCAATGAAACACTCGTTTCAAAAGTGCAGACGTCTGATTTTGCCTCTGCCACTAAAGATTATGGTAAACCGTCCACCGCGACGTTGCGCCAAGATCGCCCCTTCGGTTTCCAAAAAGTTGCCGATGTGATGGCTTCTGCCTTTGAAATGGACGTAGAAGAAACGCCTGTTACCGCCATTGCCGGCGATGATCGCGTCTATCTCCTGCGCCTTGAAAAAGTCATTCCGCAACACATTGCACCGTTTGCCGAAGTCAAAGCGTCTATTCTCGACACTGTGCGCAAAGACACGCAGAAGAAACGGTTGAACCAAAACGGTCAAACGCTTCGTTCGCTCATTGCCGCCGAACTCGCCAAAGGCTCCACGTTCGATGCCGCCATTGCCGCCTGTAAAACCGATGGACTGACGGCAACCACCGCCATGACCTTTGTTGTTGCCGATACCACCAAGCTCGACAGCGTCCATGGAACAGAAATCATCGGCGCCGCTTCCAGTTTGGGCGAAAAGACACTTTCGGAACCGATCGTGACGGCAGACGATGAACTCCTCTTCGTCTATATTGCCAAGCGCACCGCCGGTGATCCGCTCGCCAAAGCGACTGCCAAAACTAATATTGGGCAAAACCTCGCCTTCAATAGTACGTTCCAAATGACCGCCGACTGGCTGAATTGGAATCTCGATCGCGCGCAGCCGACATCGGATGCCGAAGGCGAAAATCCGATCCTCACACTCGACGAATCCGATCCGGAACTCTAGCGCTAGAGTCTCTCTGTCAAGAGCTTCGCATCGCGCGAAGCTCTTTTTTTGTGCCGTCGACGGGAGAGCGGCGAGCGCGCTCAGCTCCGCCGATATGATGCGCTCCGCTTCGTGTCACTACAAAAGAGCGGACTTGTGCGAGCGGAAGCGGGCGGCAGGCGCGCGAAGCGCGAAGGTGAAAAGTGACGGTGGCGGCACTACGGCGCGCTAGAGCGCCGCTGAAAAAAGTTGACGGGGGGGGGTAACTGTAGTAGTTTATTCATATTCAGAGCGCGGGCGCTCTCCTGTGTACG
>JAVVWU010000067.1:0-4431 GCA_036651955.1 Kiritimatiellia bacterium | reverse complement strand
AGTGTAGAAAGAAATAAAAGCGTCTATTTGAAATCGGACGTTTCTTCGGACGCTATCGGTGCGACAGAAAAGGAGACGATTACGAGCGAGGCAACGCTTCACATTGAGAGCGGCGACACAAAGAAAAGAGCGATGCGAACCGATTGTCGAGGAGGAACGCTTTTGCTAAGATATCTGTATCAGAGGATAATATTATGGCAGCACAGATTTTGGATGGGAAAGTACTCGCGGCAACGATGCGTGAGGAAATTAAGGTTAAGACGGCAGAACTCAAGGAACGTACCGGCGTTGTGCCCGGATTGGGTGTCGTTTTAGTAGGCGATGATCCAGCCTCGCGTTCGTATGTGACGGCGAAGGAACGGGCGTTGGCGGAGGCGGGAATGTTTTCCCAAGATGTCCGGTTGCCAGCGGAAACATCTCAAGCCGAATTATTGGCAACCATTGAACGGTTAAATGCCGATCCCAAAGTGCATGGCATTTTGGTGCAACTGCCATTGCCCAAAGGGCTGGATGAAGCGGCGGTGATTCGAGCCATTGCAGTAGAAAAAGATGTAGATGGATTCACGCCGTTGAATGTCGGGGCGATGATGATTGGCGAACCGTGCTTTTTGCCCTGTACACCGCACGGGATTATTCAAATGTTAATCCGCAGTGGCACGGAGACGGCAGGGAAACACGCGGTGGTGATTGGACGCAGTAATATTGTAGGGAAACCGGTAGCGCATCTTTTGGCACGTAAAGGCGCCGGCGGCAATGCGACCGTCACGCTCTGTCACACCGGCACGAAAGATTTGGCGACATTCACACGTCAGGCGGAAATTATCGTGGTGGCGTCAGGGCATCCGAATACGTTGACAGGAGAGATGGTGAAGCCGGGGGCAGTGGTGATTGATGTAGGCGTCAATCGTGTACCGTGTGCCGGTACAAAGACAGGCTATCGGCTGTGCGGCGATTGTGATTTTGAGTCGGTAGCGCAAGTCGCATCGTTAATCACGCCTGTGCCGGGCGGCGTGGGACCGATGACGATTACGATGTTACTCGAAAATACCTATCAGGCAGCGTTGCGCGCATCGGTGCGCTGAAAGTCCGCTATGTCAAACAATCCTGTCCTCTTTTTAGGTCCCGAACTTTTTTCGCATGATGCCAAAGGCGTCCTCAATTCGCGTATCGGGACGATTTTCCTGCGAACGCCCGGAATGGTGACGTTGCGCGGGATTCATGCAACGCAACGCATGGCGTGGATTGACGAATTGAACCGTCAGCGAAAAGCTGACCACCAACCGCCTTTGACGGAAGCCGAAGAAGAAGCGGAAATCGCAATGTCGGTGGACTTACTCTTTGACGAAAAATATGCGCTGATTCGCCCCGATCCGACAAATATCGCTTTGGCGATACAAGGAGATGAACTGCTACAGAAGTTTGTTTCAAAACTCCGAATCCGCTACCTCAACATTCAGAATAAGTCGGTGCGCGATGCGCTGCGTCAACGTGGCGAGGCGTGGCGAATGGCGCCAATGCCACTCTATGAAGAAGAAATCCGCGCACTTATTCTCAATGCGCACGTAGGAATCAATGGCCGTGCCATTTATTACTATAACCGCTTAACAGGAACGCGGTTTTTAACACTGGATGCGTTCCGTTCTTTGGGGAGTTTGCCGATTGAAGAATTGCGTTCCCTGCTGTTGGAAATCCGCAAGAATTTACAGGGACGCAACCGCTTTGCCAATCCCGAAGTTGACTTTTTACCACCGCGCGCACTCTCCGTTGACGCGTTTGCCAAAATCGCATTTGACACGTTGAGCGACAGCGATCTTCGGGCAAACTATCAAGCATTGTTGCAAGCTTTTGGAGAAGCGGTGCCAACGCCTGCACTCCAAAAAGATGACATTGCGAATCCCGATTGGCGCAAGGCACTCTCGGCAGTACTTATTCATGCCAATAATGACACTGGCGTCACAGCAGTATTAGAAGAACTCTCTCCGGAGTTTTTCATGCAAATTGAATGGTTGCCCGGCGGACGGGTGATGGATGGCGAACTTTTCTTCGACCCTATTTTTGCCGAAGCCGATGCACACCGCGAAGATGAACAGCTCCGAACGTTGTGCGATCATCGTGCGCGCGCAATTCTTTTCAACTACTTACGCGAATATTCCCAAATCGAATACGTCAACATTGGGCGCACACGCCGCTCCCTCTCCGGACGCACCGGACAGGGCCCGCGCGCACTCGTCTATATTGTCGAGATTAAAGAGCTGCATAAGAAATGGCCGCAAGTTAAGATCATCCGCATTCAACGCTGGACCGTCGCTTCACATTTAACCTCCGGAAAGCCTTTGCTCCAATCCATTATTGATGCCGAGGACTACACCGACTATGTCATGGATCGCCGACTGGGCGCACGTCAACTCGGAATGCACCTCCCTCCGCTCATGATGCCACGATCGTTCCGCGAAACCGTCTTGGACGCGCAAGGATTGAAACACAACGTATGGACCGGCTACTTTGAACGCGATTATATCTTTGGACGTGCCACCGATAAAATCCCCGAAACCTTTTATGCCAGTCCGATTTTCAATTTGCGCTTCTGCCAGTTGCTCGGACAAGCTGCCGCACCCAATATTATCGTAGGACGTGCCACCGTAGACGGGAATCGCACCATCTTCGACGATGGCGATGAAGTCATCGTGCTGAATGCCTTCCAATTGCCCGAACGTCTTATCCTCTCCGAACCCACCGGCTCTTTTACCGACTATAAACGCGCTTACTCCGCCACCATTGCCGACTATGCCGCCGCCTTGAATAAACGTAAAGCATGGATGCCCAACTTCGCCGAAGCCGCCGAAGAATTTGTCCGTGCCTTTGAGACCGAACTCACACGCATTCAACTTATGTACCGCGAACATCGTCAAGGATTCAGTTCCCTTTTTTGCGATCGTCCACGAGATGCCAATGGCTCCATGGCGTTCCGTTGGGAATGCGTCCTTGCGCGATTAGATGCCGTCAATGCGCACGCCCTCGCCTGCCAATTACACGACTACATCAATTTCTGAGCCTCTCACTCCTTGCTTTATCAGTGACAGACAACGTTCATTATGCGATACTAATGACGTATGAAAGCACTCCTTATTTTCCTGTTTCTTTCCCTCTTCGCCCTCCCCTTGCGGGCGTTTGAGTATCTCTCTTATAACCTTACAACCCAAGAGGCAACGCCGGTTTCAGAGCCTGTCACACTCTCTGATCCGCAATGGCGAAATGCGACCTCCATGCTCTTTGTCAAAGCCGCTAAAGAAAACTTCTATATTGGCGTCTTTGAAGTCACACAAGGGCAGGCGAAAGAACTTGGATGGTCTCAAGCGATAGAGCACTCAACTGCCGCCTTCAGTGAATCGGGAACCTCCACGTGGAAGAACCGCGCCAATGCGCTCACAACGAGTCACCACGCGCTTTCATTCCCCACCGGTGCGCAATGGACGGCGTTTGACGGAACACCTGCCCCTTCATCTGACAATTCTTTCATACCTGATCATACAATTTATAATTTGAGTGATGGTAATATGTGGAACCTTGTTTTATGGGACACGAAACGTCCCTCCTTTACAGCGAACAGTTTCGGTGTTGTAGATTACTATGGGAACGTTGCGGAATATGTTGCTGATACCAACTCCTTTTATGGTGGCGGTTGGAGAACCACATGGCAAAACGCGAAAACTGCCCTCGCGCCAAGTGACTCAACAAACCAAGCGCATACTGAACAAGGTGCACGGTTGATTTACACCGCCCCAACCGAAAAAACTTATTCCGTAACGATCACATTAGATAATAGCGAAACGTCAAAGCAAGAAGGGATCAAAGCAGGCGCAGACGTCACCTTCACACCGCCGATCGTAAAAGCTGGACATCGCCTAAGCGACCCCACGCTCACGCCGTCCTCGCTCACAGTAGCTGGAACGAACTTTGTTATGCCGTCCGAGAATGTCACGCTCGCGTATCATTCCATTGCGGTGGTTACCATCGCCGTTCAAGGTGGAACTGCCGACAAGTCACAGTATGACGTCGGAGCAACTGTCACGCTCAAGCCGACATTCCCCTCGGCAAATGTGTGGACGCTCAAGAATACAACGACGACAATTTCCAATCCGTACACTATTCCTGCTGAAACTGCGGCAGGAGCAACGATGACCTTTGTTGCCAAAAAGTTTCCACGTGTACTTCTCTATGGCGGCACAGCAACGGCAGATCCCACCGACAGTGACAAGACATACGGCTACTACGTGCCACAAGCCAAACTCACGCTCACAGCCAACGCCGCACCGCACGGTTACCAGTTCAAAAGTTGGACGACAGGAACAGGAACAGAAACTTCTCCCTATACTGTGGGCGAATATGATACGACTGTTACCCTCACCGCAACCTACGAACTTTCCGGCTCTC
>JAVVWU010000066.1:0-4889 GCA_036651955.1 Kiritimatiellia bacterium | reverse complement strand
GCTCTTATTACGAATAAGGGAAGCGGAACGATCACGCCAACGAAAGAGGGTGGTTATCAGAATTATGTCACGAGCGGCAATCAAAGATTCGGAACGTATTCTTATAAGGTAAATAATGGTTATCCGCGCATTTATTCTGCCAGTGGCATCGGATGTTCGACGACGACAGGCTTTACGCTGTCGTTCTTTATTAAAAATAATGCAAACGCAGAGTGGTCGGAATCGTTTGGATTTGCCGTCGGAACAGAAAATTTCCGGTTTGAATTTTCAGATGCTAACAGTAACAGTTATATGATTTTTCGTACGGGGACAAATTTTACTTCGACTCCTGGAAAGGTTCCACATGCGGCAGGATGGCAGCATATTGCAATTGTTTATCGCGCATCACCGAAAGGGTTTGATGTGTACTCCGACGGCGTTTTGGCGGGTAGTTTTTCCGGTGGTGCAGACATTTCAGGGAATGTTACGGAGATTCTTATCGGTCGTGGACGGGGTACTGCGGGTTCTGCGGGAGAATTAAGGGGCACTTCGTCAGAAGTTTTTTTTGATGAGGTGGCAGTCTTTGATAGCTCGTTGACGGCGACCGAGATTGCATGGTTGGCGACACGTGAAGCGGCTATTCCGCCGGCGGAAATTGCGACCGCAACATTGACTGGCGCGGCAACTACGCTGACAACGACGTCGTTTACGCCGACGGCAGAAGCAACAAAAGATGCGGTGATAAAGGCTTCTGCCGATACGACTGCGACGGTGGGGGCGAATTTCACCGTTGCCAATTTGACCGCTTCGGGTGCCGGTGTGGTAACGCTTGTAAAGGGAGCGGGAAATGAAAGATTGACGGTGACCGGTGCGGCGCTGTTGGAGTCGTCGATGACGGTGGGCGCCGGTGCGGCAACGTTGGGTTCGGCAGTGATTGCGTCGGGAAAGACACTGACACTCGCCGATAGTGCGGTGACGACGACGCTCTCCGGTACCGGCTCATTGACAGTCGCTCCTTCGGCGACCGTTGCTTTGACAAATCCGACTTACACGGGAGCGTTAACGTTAGGTGCTGGCGCGGCGTATACGGAGACGTTGACCGGTACGCATACGATTTCGGGGATGAGTGGCGCGACAGGAACCGCTCTTGTCAAAGAAGGTACCGGTACATTGACATTGAGCAGCCCCGTTGGCGGCGGCGCTCTTCGCGTGAATGCCGGAACCGTTGCATTGACGGCAACAGGATGGACTGGGGCATCCTTTGATCCGGTTACGGTGCGCGAAGAGGCGACATTAGCTATTCGAAGTCCCGGCTTCCCGCTTAAGAATATGAAAGTGTATGGAACCGTTGCCTGTTCTGGCGGAATGGCAGAACTCTCATCGCTCACGCTTGTGGGTGGAACGGTGACATCTGCAACAACGAGCGTGTCGGCAAATTATACAGATCTTCTATTGCCCGACCCGGTGAATGTAATTGCGGAAGCGTCGGCGACGGCTTCTACGTTGACAGGGACGATGAATTTACGGACGAGTGGGACGACGTTTGACGTCGGACCCGGTGCGACGCTGACGGCGGGCGGTTTGGTGAATGCGGCGCATGACAATACGCGTCCTGCCAGTGCGTTGACGAAGCGCGGCGCAGGAACGATGACAATCGCCACCGCGCCGAAATATACGGGGACGACGACCATCGATGCTGGAACTTATCTGTTGAATGCGGCGCACACGACCGGTGGCGCCTATTCGGTGGCGGCAGGTGCGACGTTTGCCGGAAGTGGCAGTACGACCTCTGCGGTAACGTGTGCCGGTACAATTAAAGGCGGACTGACGGTGGCATCATTGGCGATGCAAGAGGGGTCAACGATTGTGATTGAGAATCAACCTTTGACGGTGAGCGGTGCGTTGACGACTACGGGTACGGTGACGCTGGATCTTTCAGCGGTGACGTTTGCCCCCACCGGTACGACGGTCTTGGCGTGTGGCAGCTATCCGGAGTTGTCCTCACTGACGGTGACGGGGACCATTCCCGAGGGATACATTTCCTTTATCGGTCCGAATGGATTAACGTATGCCACGGCAGAGCATGCGCCGAAATTGAACGTGGTAAAAGTGCATCCTTATTTGACGCGTGGTGTCGGCGAAGAGGCGCTTATTGGTTTGGAGAATCTTCCTTCCGGAACGGTGAAACGTGCGACGTTCCGCTTTACGTTGACCGACTGCACGCTTGCAGATATCAGCGGTTTGACTTTGTGGCGGCAACCGGGAACGGATACGGCAACGGTTGGCGTGGAGAGTGGAACGTCTTCCTGTACGTATCGTCAACGGACGCTCTATAAACAGAGTGCGGCAAGCGTAGGCGCATATACGATGGGATCTTCATCGGGCACAAATGCTTCTTTTACACAAATCAGTGACACTGAATTCACGGTGACGTTTGGACCGAATACAGGTGTTACGATCAATGGTCCGGCAAAAGATTCGTTATGGTTAACACTGGCGGTCAAAACGTCGATTAACGTTGCGGCAACCATTCTTGCAACGGTCGATGGTAATGTCGAACTTTCCGTTGGAAACTATGCGGTAACGGATGACGCGGCAACTGTCGCGCACAAGGTCTATCCTTTCCGTGACTATATCGGTGCCTATTACAAGAGTGACGAGTGTCATACGGCGTTGCCTTCGGATGCGGAACAGCGGCTGACGAACACAACCGAAGCCTATGTTATTGGCGATGCGAATGCGGTATTAGGCGATAATGGAGAATATTCGTTAACGATGGGAACGTATGCCATGAGTCTTCTTGCAGACATTAAGGCGAAACGCCCGCTGTACAATTCAAAGTTACGTATTTTTCTGGTCATCGGGAAAACGATTGAAGTGACTGCCGCAATGACGGAGGCGAAGCGTGCGGCATTTGTCAAAAATGCGACAGCGCAATTGGTGGCATGGGGCTTCGATGGATTGGACATTGACTATGAGCATTGTGCCTCTGTTGAGCAATATCAGAACTATGCCGCGACGCTTGGCGATTTTGCAATCGCATTCTTCCCGAAGCGATTGGGACTTTCAGTGGCAGTTTCAGCCGTTTATCGCTGTCCGCCTGCCGGCGCACTCGCATCGCCGGATTATATCAATGACATGGTATATGACGGCGGATCGTTAAATGCCCCATATTCCTTTATGAAAGAGCATAATGATGCGCTTGAGGCGCGAAATGTGCCATTGCGTCGGCGTGTCATTGGACAGCCGATGTATGGGAATGAGACCTCTGTATGGAGCCAGCCGGGATGGAGTTCTGTCGTGGGATGGGCATCGTATACAGGCGATGATTGTGATGCGGCAATCAATCCCAATAATAGTTTGCTTCAAACGTTCACCGGTCCGACGACTTATCGTGGTAAAGTGCGTCAATGCCTTGATTGGGGCGTTGGCGGTGTGATGGTTTGGGGATATTTCTGTGATGTGGACTGGGCGCACTCACAAAGTTTGAGTCGTCATCAGGCACAGCTCTTGTGGCCTCGCACGGCGTATACGTGGGCGACGCCATCGACCGCTACAGACGGATATTATTTACTTACGACGGAAGAAGATTGGTTTTGGTTCACGGAAAATCCGACTCATAATGTCCGTCTTGCGAATGAGATTACGTTCACACACGATCCGAAGCCGATTGAAAATTTCTCGGGAACGTTGGACGGGAACGGTCAGAAGCTCATCTTTCCGCAACAGACGTGGATTGTCACCTATGATGATTCGGCACTCTTTCGGAGAGTTTCCGGAACAATCAAGAACTTGAACATTGACTTTTCCGGACGTGTGATTTCTCGTCGCGATCGCAAAATCGATGTGGGTACCGGTAGTGGGAGTGCTGTCTCGCTGTCAACGAAAGGTGGCGTAGGCGGGAAAGCCGCCGTATTGGCAGCCGCTTTGATGAATGGTGCAACGCTTTCAAATGTAACGCTTACGGTGCGCGAAGGCGCGGAAATTCGTGGACAACATCTTGCCGCTGCCCTTGCCAGTGAACTCTATTGCGATAGTGGTACGATTACAGTTGAAAATTGTACAGTTGACTTCGCCGGTCAGCTGACCACCGCGGCGGTGGATTCTCTTGGAAACGCCGTTACGATGACCTCTAGCCGTGCGGGTGATATTGGCGTACTCTTGGGGCATATCAACTGGAATGGAACTCTAACGGTTTCGATTAAAAACAATAAAGTTCTCTTGCGCCCGACGGCAAAGGTTGCCTCTGTACGCGGACAGTATGGGGCGGCAGGTGGATGTATCGGCAATACGAATATTGCGCTGGCTGCCAATGGACCAGTCTCCGGACTTCAGCTTGTATGGTTTGGTGGCGCATCGGTTCGCTCCGATAGAACGGTGGGAACGGATGGGCGTGCACAACAGCCGTGGATCGCCTGTAGCCGTGACTGGGTGGCGAAACCGGCATTGAATGGCGGGACGATTACCGCTTATGGCACGTTCCCGTGGGAAAAGACGAGCTTGTGGATTGCTGGTATTACGGCAGACACGCCAGAAGTGATGGCTCCAACGGTATCGGTGGGCGCCAGTGGTACGCCGTTGACGACGCTTTCACCGGTGGAGGCAGAGCTGATTACCAGTGTGACGCTTCCTCCCGCGACAACAAAAGTGATTATCAACAGCGAAAATGAAGCGAATGCCGCCTATCTGTTTACGGTGACACCGATGCTTCAAACGGACGGCACCGTCTCGACGATTAGCGTGGACTATGCGTTTGGTATTTCTAAAATTGCACCGGCGACGGTGGCGAATCAACCGTATGTGGTGATGGAAATGCGTGTGCAAGATGCGGCTGCTAATCTTGCGGCATATGCCAATCAAACGCGCCTAAATGTCAAGAAGGACGGCGTGCTTCTGACCGCCGGTACGGA
>JAVVWU010000065.1:0-5353 GCA_036651955.1 Kiritimatiellia bacterium | reverse complement strand
ACTTCAAGCTCCTATTGTGAAAGCGTATGATATCAAAATCTGCCATGCGTACATAGCTCCGATCCAATCAGATGTAGGGATGGGAGGCGAATACACGCGCTTAATAAGCGGACATTTAATTTACAAGAGAGGTTCGCTGACGACCGCGTTACACGCTTACAGTTCCCGACGCTTGTCCTCGAATGATTCTAAAGCTCAAGGAGGGTGCGGAGAGCCTGTTCTGCGGCGGCGGGCACGGTGAGTTCGCCGAGGTGAATGGTCGGCTTTGCGCGACCATGATAGTCACTGCCTGCGGACGGGACAAGGTCTAAATGGCGTGCAATCCGCAGCAGCATGACGGTCTCTTCCATGCCATAGGTGGAGTAATAACATTCCATGGCGGACAGCCCCGCTTCTTTCAAGTGCGCAATCTGCTGTTCCAATTTTACGGAATCAGTTTCAAGACTGAGCGGATGAGCCATGACGGCGACGCCTCCGGCGGCATGAATCAATGCGATACAATCTTCCGGCGAGTAACGGAAGCGATCGCGATAGCAACAGGCGCCTTTTCCAAGGTAGTGCGTAAAGGCTTCGGAAACGGACGACACAATGCCGCGTTGTACCAATGCTTGTGCGAAGTGAACACGGCTTACTAATTCTTTTCCTGCAAAAGAGCGGACTTCTTCCAGCGTGAAATCAATCTGTTGCGCTTGAAACGCTTTGAGAATTTCAAGGTTGCGATCTGCACGCCCTGCCATGACTTTTGCAAACTTTTCCTGTACGGCTGGTGCGGTCGCATCAATCCGCAATCCGACTAAGTGAAGTTGACCTTCAGCGACTTCCGCAGACAGTTCGACACCGGCAATTCCAATCATTCCGAGCGATTTTGCCATCGTTTGAAATTCGGCGACGCCGGACACGTTGTCATGATCGGTTAAGGCTTGAACGGTAATTCCGGCACGTTGCCCGAGCTGCGCCAACGCCGCTGGCGTATCGCTCCCATCGCTCGCGGTCGAATGTGTATGGAGATCAATCATAAAGAACGGCACCTCATCCTCCGCACGCCATGCTTAAGGTTCGCGGAGAGAGCGTAGCGGTGGCGGAAACGTTTAGTGCAAACGGTAGATTTTCTGCACGGAATCAATGGCGGTTTTCGCAAAGAAAGAAGCAATCGCAGTGTCATAATCGGCGGTATGGGCAAACGACTTCTTCATTAAATAAAAACGTGTTTCAAGCCCAATTGTGCCATGCGTTTCTTTCAACTCTTTCACGAGCCTGCCATAGTCCAGAGGGTCGGTGACAGAGGCGACGCGCAAAAAGTTCTTCGCTGACGCACGCACCATGCAGGGACCGCCGATGTCAATATTCGTTCGCGCCTGTTCGGCGGTCACACCGGGGAGTGCAACGGTATGTTTGAACGGATAAAGATTGACCACGACCATATCAAGCGCAATGGCATCCAGTCGTTGGAGATCGTCTTGATGTGCGGCATTATACGTTTCGCTCAAGATTCCCAAGTAAATTTTGAAGTCGAGCGTCTTAACCAGTCCGCCTTGCATTTCCGGCTGCCCTGTGTAATCTGAAACGGCGACCAGCTGTTTTTCCTGTTCCGGTTTCAGTAAGGCTCGAATCGTCGCAAAGGTTCCTCCCGTCGAATAGAGGATCACGTCGGGACAAGCTTCCAAAAGCGCCGGAATGAAGCTATCAAGCCCCGTCTTGTCCGAGACGCTGATAAGAACGCGACGAATCGCCACGCGAGAGTCGATATCCTGAACAATATTCAACATGGAAGTTCTCCTTTATCGGGAGGCGTGCCTTACGGCATTTCGCCTGTCAGACCATGATGACGGCAATATTCAATAGCCGCCTGTAACACTTTCTTGTTCGCCTCAATCAATTTCGGCTTCTTGTAGAACGAACGTTCGAGCGTTTCCGCGAGTACGTGCTGGGGGATACCGGTCACGTTCAACGCGAGCAGTACGCCTAAAATGGCGACGTTCGCGGCACGAGGAACGCCATTCGCCGTCGCGATATCAATCGCCGGCACTTGCACGATATGGACGTTCTCGGGAAGAACTTCGGGCAATTTTACCGTCGTATCGACAATGACCCAACCGTCCTTCTGAACGGTCATTAAATGCTTTGCACACGCCGCTTGATTCATAATCACGAGTAATTCGGGATGATCCACGGCAGGGGCGCCAATGGTTCGCGTCGAAGTGACCACTGTGCAGGCGGCATCACCTCCGCGCTGTTCGGGTCCGTAACTCGGGAGCCACGTGGTTTCAAGTCCAAGACTTCGCGCTGCATCTGCCACGACAAGCCCTAAACTTAAAATCCCTTGTCCGCCAAATCCGGTAAACTTAAAATGCCGTTCACGGACTTCTGAAACGTTTGATATCGGATCGTCTTTGCCATCATCACCAAAGAAATCGGCGAGAGGCATCCAGTTTTTGGGCGCAGGACGCACGGGGGCGTCTTTGGACGTATCTCTCAAGCAGCCTAGCGGATATTCTTTCTCCATTTGATCCATGCAGAACCGCGCCGCCTCTTGTGGCGAACCGCCGACAGACGTCGGACACGGTGAAAGAATTTCAACGAAGGTGTAGCCTTTACGGTCGCGTTGAATTTCAAGTGCATGGCGAATCGCCGCCCGTGCCTTCATAATTCGCGGCGTATCTGCCACGGAGACACGTTCCACATAAACAGGCAATGACAGCGAATGGATCATCTCGCAAAGGTGCAATGGCATTCCGTCTGTTTCAGGATTTCGTCCCAAAGGAGACGTTGTTGTCTTTTGACCAATGAGCGTCGTCGGTGCCATCTGACCGCCCGTCATACCGTAAATCGAATTGTTCACGAAGAATACCGCAATATGTTCTCCGCGCGCCGCCGCTTGCAACGTATGCCCGAGCCCAATCGCCGCAAGGTCACCATCGCCTTGATAAGAAATGACAATGGCTTGATCGCGTAAACGGCTAATCGCCGTTGCCATCGCAGGCGCCTGTCCATGTCCGGCGCTCACGCCACCGACATCCCAGTAATAGTAACCGAAGACAGCACAGCCAATCGGATTCACAATCACAGTGCGATTTTGCAGTCCTAAATCCATGTAAGCTTCTGCGATCAATTTATGGACGATACCGTGACCGCATCCGGCGCAATAGTGCGTTGCGCGCGTTTCAGAACCGGAACGCGAGAAGCTCTCAAACATTCCGTGAGTTTCAATCGTTGCCATTACTTCACCTCCTTGCGTACCGTCTCAACAATCGTCTTGACGGGAATCAGCATACCGCCCATCCGGTGAATCAAACCAATCTCTCCGCACGGCAAACCGGCTTTTGCGAGATGAAGAATAACATCATCACGAAATTGTCCTGCGCTCATCTCGACCGTCCACAGCCGCTTCCCTGCCAAAGGACGCAACGCATCAATCGGGAACGGTGACAGCGTAATCGGACGGAAGAGTCCGACTTTTACGCCTTCTTTCCGCAGTTCATCCACCGCCGAACGCACAATACGCGCACTCGACCCAAACGCCATCAGGACAAACTCCGCATCTTCGCAACAGTATAATTCCGCCATTTGGAAAGAAGCATCCATCCGCGCATATTTTTCTTGCAGCCGAAGATTCATCGCTTCCTGCGCTGGCGCATCCAAATAAATAGACGTGAGCAGATTCCGATGTGTTTCCGCCGTCCCCTGCGTCGCCCATGCCGTTGTATCAATCGGTAACGCTTCTTTCTTTGGCAACCGTAAAGGTTCCATCATCTGCCCCAGTTGCCCATCTGCCAACACAATCGCCGGCGTCCGAAACTCAAACGCCTTCTCAAATGCGAGCATCGTCAAGTCGCACATTTCCTGTACATTGCCCGGGGCTAATACGACACAACGGTATGAACCGTGACCGCCGCCTTTTACGACTTGCGTATAATCCGCCTGCTCCGGATAGACATTGCCCAGTCCGGGACCAGCACGCATTACATCGACGATCACCGTCGGGATATCGGTTGCCGCCATATACGACAGCCCTTCTTGCATCAATGAAAAACCGGGACCTGACGTTGCCGTGAGTGCCCGACAACCTGCCGCCGCCGCTCCGTAGAGCATATACGACACCGCCGCCTCACATTCACCTTGCACGAAAATACGCCCCACCGCAGGAAAATATTCTGCCGCCTTATGCGCGACTTCCGACGCCGGCGTAATGGGGTAACCGAAATAAGCTTCTGCGCCGGCGTATAATGCGCCAATCACTACCGCTTCATTTCCCTTTACAAATTTGATCATTGCGCACCTCCTTGAGACTTCTTGTCGGCAGATGCGGCATCCTTGATAATCCGTAACGCATACGGTTCAGGGCAATTGTACCAGCACATTCCACATCCAATACAGCCTTCACCCGCATATGCCACCGCTTTCACACCATAACGGTTATACACCTCTGAAATTTTAAGGCAATGCTTCGGGCAAACGGCGACACACCGACCGCAACTTTTACAACAGTCGCTCTCAATACTTGGATACGGCAGATTAAAATGATTTTCCACGCTGTCTCCTTTTGGTTGGTAAGAGATTTTACCTCGTGTCCTAAAGACACCGCCAGCCATATTTCGACTATACCAAAACGCTCCCCTCTACGGCAACTAGCTCTATTTGCAAAAGGTCTCTGCCTACATCTGCTCCTGTCTCTGCCAAGCGCGCATCCATTCGATCTCGCTCGGTGAAAAGGGGCGGCTGAAATCTTTGGCATAAGTCCTTGGATCGTCTGCGGGTGGCATCGCTTACCTCAGTGAGGTGCGACCTCTACCTCACTGAGGTAGAGGGTCAGGGTCAGTGAGGTACGGCTCCTGCCTCACTGAGGTGGCAGTTGAACTCTGGGATCTCGCTGACTCCTGTAAGGCGCATCGCTCAAGTGAGCCGCCATCCTCTCGGGTAACGCTACTCAAGAGGAGCCCCTGTTCCCATCGTACTATTTTTCTTCTTCTGTAGCGTCTCTTTTGACTCTATATTTAAGGTATAGGCTCACCTGAGAAAGTTATACTTTTGAAGCTCTATTATATAAGGTAAAGTCCCCTTATGCTCTTCCGCCTGACGGCGGTTGAGAAAAGGGGAGAAGGTGTGATATCTTGATGATAAGTTTTTGGCGATTATATAGCGAGAGGAACGACAGGTGAACTTTCTGAAAGAACTCATTGAGGCTTATAAAGTTTCACACAATCCGCTGTTTGACTCCGCGTTTTACGGTATGATGTATGTTTTATTGTATTTGCCTGCTTATAATTTCATTCACAAAGGTTGGAAGCGCGGCTACTTGCCTAATTCATGGATTTTCAAAGAACGTTGGACTGAACTTTGTGCTAAAAGCGTGGAA
>JAVVWU010000064.1:5724-5999 GCA_036651955.1 Kiritimatiellia bacterium | reverse complement strand
CATCCGACACGACAGCTATATTCATTCCATTAACACTAATTTGTGCTTCTAATTGTTTCTTATTCCCCATAGTTGTCCTCCATCACTTTATGAATACTATATTAAACATTTGTCAAAATGTCTTGCTGTGACCTCAAACCGCTACAGATACAGTATCATCATGACACCGTCTCTTTTCAATCAATCGCCAATACAATTTACGCCAACGCTCCATACTTACCAAGATATCATTGTAAAGGAAATAACAGTACAAAGAGCAGAGACAGCCCTCGTCT
>JAVVWU010000064.1:0-5714 GCA_036651955.1 Kiritimatiellia bacterium | reverse complement strand
GCCTCTTTACCTTATTATTTTCATCGTACGTCAGACTTACGCTACTATTACTTCTCATGCTCACCCTAAACAAAGAGCAGAGACAGCCCTCGTCTCTCCGTAGCGCGAAGCGACATGGGAGGATGCGAACTTCCTACAGGGAGGCGACGCTATTAAGGTAAGCGGAGAGATTAAGAAGCGACTTAAAAGGACGATTGGGAAACAAAGGACTTGCACCGCAAGGAACAATTTGGCATACTACCGCACTCATTCACTCAAAGTGAATCGATTGGACAACACAACCGGTTTGTACCCGACGGTAGCTGAAGCGGTACAGACCACGGAGAAGACAATGGTCAAAATCAGATTGCGTAAGACCGGCTGCAACCGCGTGGCAACATTCCGCGTGGTCGCTTGCGATTCGCGTAGCCCTCGCGACGGTAAGTTTCTTGAAATTCTCGGATGGTACGATCCTCGTAAGACCGAGAATAAGTTTGACATCAACCTTGAGCGTATCGCTTATTGGAAGAGTCAGGGTGCTCAGATTTCTGCGACGGTCACTTCCATTGTGAAGCAGGCCAACCTCGCAGCACCAGCTGAACAGGCTCAGGCCTAAGACGGCACTCGAGGTTCACGTGTCCCCTCTTCGGATAGACGTTCTAACGGTATTTCCGGGGATGTTGCAAGGGTTTGTTGGAGAAAGCATTCTTCGGCGAGCGGTAGCAATGGGGGCGGTCGATATTCGATCCGTGGATCTCCGTGACTTCGCGCATGATTCGCGCGGGACGTTGGACGACAGGCCTTATGGAGGCGGTGCTGGGATGCTGATGAAGCCCGAGCCGCTTTTTGAAGCTGTCGAAAGTCTACGCCGCGAACACACGCACGTGGTGCTGATGTCTCCTCAAGGAACGCCGTTTTGTCAAGCAATTGCACGGCGTCTCTCGAAGGAAGAGCATCTTATTTTCATCTGTGGCCACTATGAAGGCATAGATGAACGGGCTGTGGCGGCGCTTGCCGACGAACAGCTCAGTATTGGTGACTATGTGCTGACAAACGGGGTGCTTCCCGCAGCGGTGGTCATTGATAGTGTGACCCGCTTGCTACCGGGCGTTCTTGGTGGTGGAGCAGAGGCTACAGCAAAAGAGTCCTTCTCGGAGGGGCTCTTGGAGCAGGAGCAGTACACGCGTCCGCCCGTATGGCGTGGACAATGTGTTCCAGAAGTGCTCCTTGAGGGTGACCATGCTCGTGCAGAGCAGTGGCGCCAAACTCGGATGCTCGACCGTACGGCGAAGCACCGACCCGATTTGATACAGAAGTAAGGAAAACGAACATGATCGCGAAAGCCCTTGAAAAAGTAAACGCCATGACGGCGGAAAAGAATCCTAAGAAATGCCCCGACTTGGCTGTTGGCTCTATTGTCCGCATCTCTGTCAGAATTAAAGAAGGCGAAAAAACGCGTCTTCAGATTTTCGCAGGCGATGTGATTGCACGTGATGGCGCTGGTATCACCGAAACTTTCACTGTGCGTCGTATCTCTTTCGGCGTGGGAATCGAAAAGGTGTTTCCTTTCGCTTCTCCCTCGATTGAGAAAATCGAAATCACCGGTGCTTCCCGTGTTCGCCGTGCGAAACTTTACTATCTCCGCGACCGTTCCGGTAAGGCCGCGCGTCTTCGTTCTCTCTAAGCCTACAAGGCTTTCAGTAAGCGAAATTAGCCAAAGGGGTTACGCCCCTTTGGCTTTGCTTTGTCTTTAAGCTAACGTATCGTATCCGAAGCAGCTAAAGCCCCACGCTCTCCCTCGCGATCGATGCGTACGGGCATTCAGCCGTGTGAACATTTCAATTTTGCGATACAGGGAATCTTTTGTTATTCTGTTACAACTTTATGAAAATACTCGTAATCGGAAATGGTGGGCGTGAACACGCCTTGGTTTGGAAGCTTGCGCAGGATGCTTGCCGTCCTGAACTTTTTTGTGCACCGGGAAATGCCGGCACGGCAACGGTGGCTCAAAATCTTCCGTTCGCGGCAACAGATTTGCAAGGTCTTTTAACGTGGGCAAAGGAGCAGCGTCCTGAACTCACGGTGGTAGGGCCGGAAGTACCGCTCTGTATGGGGTTGACCGATGCTTTTGAAGCCGAGGGGCTACGCGTATTCGGTCCCTGTCGCGCGGCGGCGGAATTGGAAGGCAGTAAGCTTTTCTCAAAAGAAATTATGGAAGCGGCAGAAGTGCCAACGGCGCGGTTTCGCGTCTTTCATGATTCGGAAGCGGCGATTGAAGGTCTGGATGATTTCGATTTCCCTGTGGTAATCAAGGCGGACGGATTGGCGGCAGGTAAAGGTGTCGTGATCGCGTTTAAGCGGGAAGAAGCGGAAACGGCACTTCACGACATTTTGGATCATCACCAGTTCGGTGACGCAGGTAAAGAAGTTCTGATGGAAGAATTTCTTGAGGGAGAAGAGGCTTCCGTCTTTGCTTTATGCGATGGCGAACATGTCGTTCTTTTACCTTCGGCGCAAGATCATAAGCGTATTTTCGATCACGATGAAGGTCCCAATACCGGCGGCATGGGAGCGTACACGCCAGCACCAATTGCAACACACGAGGTGATGCAATTCACTCAAAAGCGCGTCGTGGAGCCGGTGCTCAAAGAGTTGCGCCGTCGTAACATTATTTACAAAGGGGTCCTTTTCTGTGGGCTTATGATTAGTCCGAAAGGAACGAAGGTTCTTGAGTTCAATTGCCGTTTTGGCGATCCGGAAGCTGAAGTGATTATTCCAAGTATTGCCTCTGATTTAGTTCCGATTCTCTCGGCGTGCATTGATGGTACGTTGCGCGATGAACTCGTCGCCGTGCGTGCCGATTCGGCGGCAACGGTGGTGATGGCATCGCCGGGATATCCGGGGAGTTATCCGAAAGGTGCCGTTATCAGCGGTATTGCAGCGGCAGAAGCCAAAGGCTGTTTTGTTTTTCAAGCAGGAACGGCGCAGAAGAATGGCGAGACGGTGACGGACGGCGGACGTGTCCTTTCAGTCACTGCGTTTGGAAAAGATTTGCGCGAAGCCGTTGCCACCGCCTATGACGGCGTGCAACAAATTCATTTTGAAGGCGCCCAGTACCGCAAAGATATTGCGGCGAAGGCGTTTAAGTATCTCTAAAGAAGGAATGGCGCGATGAATGCAACGGTTGGCATTATCATGGGCAGTGATTCTGATTGGGGCACCATGCAGAAATGTGTTGATGTGCTTCGTTCTTTTGGTATTCCCTTTGAAGCGCATATTATGAGCGCACACCGTACGCCCGAACGTGCCGCTACGTATGCTTCCGAAGCCGAGGGGCGCGGCATCAAGGTGCTAATCTGCGCGGCAGGGATGGCGGCACATTTGGCAGGCGTCATTGCCGGACACACGATTCTTCCGGTGCTGGGCGTTCCGATGAAGGGCGGTGCAATGGACGGGCTCGATGCTCTGCTCGCAACGGTTCAGATGCCCGGCGGGATTCCAGTCGCGACCTTAGCGCTTGGCAATGCCGGAGCCACCAATGCTGGCGTTCTTGCTACGCAAATTCTCGCGCTCAATGATGCCTCTCTCCGCGAGAAGCTCCATGCTTACAAAGTGGAAATGGAGCGCAAAGTTATGTGTGCAGACGAAAAACTCCAAGGTGAATTGTAAATCGTGTGGCGTGTGGCGTTGTTGGTCGTGATTATTTCAGTGTGCCAATGGGCTGGCGCACTGACTTTTTCTGATCAATACACATCGCCACGCAATCCCGAACGCATTCAGCGCAAAGAAACGCGCTTCATCATTCTTCATACGACCGAAGCCGAAGCCTCCAGTTCGCTCAAGAAACTTTCACGCAATGGTGAAGCGCATTATTGTGTCGATCGTGACGGCAAAGTTTACCGGCTCGTTAATCGGCGGCGTGTCGCCTATCATTGCGGCACGAGTATGTGGAATGGTAAACGTAATATTGACGATGTCTCCATTGGGATTGAAGTCGTGGGCTATCACGATCGCGTTTTAACTTCCGCACAGTACCGCGCACTCAAAGAATTGATTTTGTTACTACAGAAACTTTATGCCATCAAAGACATCAACGTCATGCCTCACTCGCAAGTCGCTTACGGTACACCCAACCGTTGGCATCCGCGCAGTCATCGCGGACGCAAGCGGTGTGGTATGGGATATGCGACGTCCGGCATTCGCAGGCTCTTGGGGCTCAAAGAACGGTGGTTATCCGATCCCGATGTCAAGGCACGGAGATTAGTCGTAGGCGATAGTTATCTCTCTCAAGTCCTTTATGCGAAAAACGGCGATCGCCTCTTGCCCTATAAAGTTCCAACAGGAATCAGTGGCGGATCTGCCGAACAAAAGGCGGAGAATGTCTCCCGTACGCGTTCACAAGTGGAAACGATTCAACGCGGACGTTCCGCGTGGGATATCGCACGCGATGCCTACAACGCGCCGTCCACCCTTTACATCGCCCCCAATGGTCAACGAATGACCGGTGACAAAATCAGCGACTGGTCCGCCCTTGTCGCTGGCACCCAAGTAATTCTCAAAGAAGGCGACAACGACGGTTCTCCGGTGCAAACCTTGACCGCCGGCGCGCACGCTCGCTCACTCATTGGCGATGCTGTCTTTGCTCCTGACACATGGTACATTCGTCCGACGGGCGGATCGGTACAAGGGTCGAAACTCAACGAGAAAACACTCGCCGCATTCCCTCCCGGTACTCAAATTCTCGTGGGCTATACCGTCGGACTTCCCGTTCGGAGCAATCGCCTTCCCTCCGAAATTTGCCCCTCGCAATGGGATGCGCCCGACACCTTCTATTTAATTCCGGGACAATCGTTAATTCCCTATAAGAAAATGAATATGAGCCGAGTTCCGGCAGGCTCATTGATTTTTTACCGACACTGATAAGGACTGATATGTATCGCTTTCTCCTTCTCTGCCTCCTCCCTGCCTCCTTTGCGGTTGCCAGTGAACTCACGCCGACTGGTTGGGGCGTTGTCTCTGCCACCGAAATCAAAACTTACACGAAAGAGGGAAAACTCGGCGAACCGCTGGTTGGCGGAACACTTTTTACCACCCTCAAAAACGTGACGATCAATAAAGATCAGCCTGCCTTTTATGTCGAAGTCGTCCAACGCGGAAAGCCTCGTTGCATTCTTCCCGACGATGGAGGATGCTTAACCTTTCAAGGCTTTGCCACCAATGCCGATGCCATTGTCGAGCGCGTTCAACAGCAATCCGATCTCGCCGATTATTATTCTATGCTCGCGACACGCGCAAAAGTCGTTGAACGCGCCCGTGACCGTTTCTTTGCGAAGTCTCCGGTAAAATCTCTTACCGAAAAGAAAGCTCAACTTGCCCAAATCCCCGAACACGATCGCCGATTGGAAGCGGCACTCAATAAAGCGGTAAGCAATGGGCAACGTCTAAAATATCGCGATCAACGCAAAGAACTCAAATATCAGGCAATCGGTCTGCAAGAAGAAATCAAGCGCTTAGAAGCCACCGCGAAAATGTGGGAAACGGAGCACCCTTTCAATGAAGACCGCATCAAATCTTCCGGTGTCTATCGCACCTTGACCCGCCAATTAGAAACGTTAGAACCTAAAGTTGCCGATCTGATTCCACAGCCAACCGTTTCCACGCCACCGCCAGCGAATAATCCACAAGCCTCATCAAACCGCTAAGTCGCCTCCTACATAGTTCGTCCGCGCTTCTGT
>JAVVWU010000063.1:6295-6524 GCA_036651955.1 Kiritimatiellia bacterium | reverse complement strand
AGCGCAAGCAACGCTAACGAACTACGAACTACGCACAACGCGAAGCTCACAGATAGAATGAAATAGCGCAAGCAACGCGAATTGTGCGCCAGTCAGATAGGAGCAATGAGAGGAGAGGGGCGGAAGGGGGGTGGCAAGTGGGGGGAGAGAAAAGAGCTATAAAGCGAGAAGCTGGAGGCGAAGCCGGTCCGCGGCAGGGCGTAGTTTGACTGGGGTGGAGCGATCCTGT
>JAVVWU010000063.1:0-6286 GCA_036651955.1 Kiritimatiellia bacterium | reverse complement strand
AAATAATCTATAAAATGATAGGCAGAGGGGCGAAGCCGATACGAATAGGGGCGTAGTTTGAAAGGTGTGGAGGCTATACTTTGAGCGTGGGCTTTGAGAAGCGAGTGCGTTGTTGGGAAGTGAATTGTGAGGGTGAGCGATTAGGGTGCGGGGAGGATGGGGATTGTTTGATTGAGGAGGGCGCGGAGGGTGAGAATGCCCCAAACGGTTTGATCGACGCTACGCCAATTTCCACCTGTAGCAGTTATTTTTTGTGTGTTTACGAGTTCTCGGAGAAGGGTTTCTCGCCAACCAAATTCGCTTTTTTCAGAAGATTGTTCGCGTTGTAGGGCGAAGAGGTAACGGGTGTCATTGGGATGGGTGGCAATGGCGTCGGTGAGGCTAAGTGATTTTTCGTCAACGGATTTCTTGGGCAAGGCTTCTTGGAACGGTGTTAGTTGGCATTTGGTCAAGGTAGCGTTGGCTCCTGAACGCAACTGTGCGTAGTGCCATAACCATACGGTCATAAGGTCATTTGTCGGGGCGGCTTGTTTGCTTAACCAAAAGATGGCGCGGTCAATGGCGACGTCGGCTTCCTGACGCAGAGAAAGTGAGACATCGGCTTCGGTTGGCAGACTGATTTCAATGGCGTTTGCAGGAGTTGCGAAACTTATCCCGAACACCAATAGAAAGCAGAAGCCTCGTTTTACTGATGCGGCGTTCAACCACTTTTGATTGAAGGATTGAATGTGACTTGTAACGTTGCGCAAGGTCATTCGGAGCCTCTTTTGTCAAGGCAAGGGTTAATACATTCCGTAATGTTTGGAGACGAGGTCACTGGGGATTTCTCTTACGAAACGAGAGGGCGCGAGATAGATTGGTCCACTGTTTCCTGCGAGTTGCCGACGGGCGGGAACGCAAAGGAGGAGTTCGTTTTTGGCTCGGGTGACAGCGACGTAAAACAGTCGGCGTTCTTCGGAATCATTTCCTTCGCGCAACGCTTTTCCCGACGGAAACATTTCTTCGTCACACCAGAGAATGATAACGACGGGCCATTCGAGCCCTTTGGCTTGGTGAACGGTCGAGAGATGAATACAGGGGCGATCTTTTACGGCTTGTGCACTTTCTGCATCGACATTGGTCATAAGTGCGACATCGTAGAGAAATTCTCCGACACGTTCGCCTTTTTTGAATTGTGCGGCGAGTTCGGCGACGTCTTCGCTGCGGTCTTCTCCGTTATCATAGGAACGGAGTAGGTACGCTTCATACCACGAATCAAGGAAGAGGCAGACTGCCTTATTGCCATTTTCCTCAAGGTTTTCGGCATGATATTTGGCGAAGAGACTGTCGAGAATTTTCCAATCCTCAAGGGCTTTCTTGGGAATGAGTGAGAGCAGTTTAAGGCGTTCTGTTTCTTGTGAGGAATCGAATTGTCCGCCGAGGCGTCCCCATATTTTCTCTGCTGTTTTTTCGCCTACGCCTTGCAGCAGTCCCATAACGCGTGTGAAGGCAAAGCTATCGGAACCGCCGCTACACATTCTCAAAAAGGACACCGTGTCTTTGACGTGCGCACTTTCAAAGATGCCTACGCCCGAAGTGATGACGTAGTTAATGCCTTGCCGTCGCAAATCCATTTCCAATTCCATCGCGTGAAAATGCGAACGGTACAGAACGGCAATTTCTTCCGGCTTGTAACCGGCTTGAAACGCGCGTTGAATGTGCCGATGAACCATTTGTGATTGTTCGGGGGCATCACGCAGATAGGCGACCACAGGATTGCGCTCTTCTGAACGCGTGGCGATGAGTGTCTTTTGGAACTGTTCGGGATTGCCTGCGATACACGCATTTGCCACTGAAAGAATATTGGGCGTCGAACGGTAATTCCGCTCAAGCTTAATAATTTTGCATCCGTCCCAACGTTTCGGGAAGTCCATAATGTTACGGAAATCAGCTCCGCGCCACGAATAAATACATTGGAAGTCATCGCCTACCGCCATAATATTGCGGCTTCCCGAGGCGAGTAGGTCCACTAATTGCGACTGGATGGTGTTTGTATCTTGATATTCATCGACGAGAACGTAACGGAATCGGTTCGTGTACTGCCGTAAGATTTCTGGAAATTCTTTGAAGAGACGTAAGGTAAATACGAGTAAGTCGTCAAAGTCCATCGCATTGGCGGCACGTTTTCGTTCGGCATATTTCTTGGCAATGATTTCGACATCGGCAGGATTGATGGGCTCTTTGTACGTGACACCTTCTAGTTCGGAGAGCAAATCACCTTGTGTATTGGCAACTTTTCCGATGAGTGATGCAATGACTTCCTTCTTCGGGAAGTGCTTCACATCTGCCACGGTGTCTTTGATGCAACGATTGAGCAAACTCAGCGAATCATCGCGATCGAGAATGATAAAACTCCGTGTGAATCCTAAGGAGGGCGCGTGTACACGAAGGATGCGATTGCATACGTGGTGAAACGTTCCCGACCATAAATTGGCGATAGCCGGTCCGACTAATTGTTCTGCGCGGACGAGCATTTCGCGTGCCGCACGATTGGTAAAGGTGAGCAAGAGAATCTCATGCGGATCAATTCCATGTTCAATGAGATAGGCGACGCGATAGGTGAGCGTCCGCGTCTTTCCTGTCCCTGCCGCTGCGAGCACCAAAAGCGGCCCGTCTCCTGCGGTGACGGCGGCGCACTGTTCGGGATTGAGGAGGGCGTTCCAATCGGTCATGCCAATGCTCTGAAATAATTGATGGTGTGTACTAATCCTTCGGCGAGCGGAATTTGTGGTGCCCAATCCAAGAGTTCATGCGCCCAAGCATTGTCCGGTTTCCGCCGTTTCGGATCATCTTTCGGCAACGCTTCCAC
The DNA here is from genome assembly GCA_036651955.1 of Kiritimatiellia bacterium. Classification (GTDB taxonomy): domain Bacteria; phylum Verrucomicrobiota; class Kiritimatiellia; order RFP12; family DVOR01; genus Spyradenecus. The sequence continues at coordinate 3,438 of JAVVWU010000063.1, read as the reverse complement.
GGTCATCTTACTGGTACTTTCCGGCAATAACGCCAACACCGTTTCCGCTAATTGTCGCATCGTAAATTCGCCGGGATTCCCGAGATTAAGCACAGGCAACAGTATTTGCTTGTGCTTGAAAAATTCCGCACACGTCATCGGGTCAAGCTGAATATAGCGCATGAAACCTTCGACTAAATCGTCTACATACTGGAACGAACGCGTCTGCTCCCCGTCGCCGTACAACGTAATATTCTGATTGCGCAACGCCTGTAGAATGAAATTGGAAACGACGCGTCCGTCTTTGGGATCCATGAAAGGACCGTACGTATTGAAAATGCGCACGAGCCGAATATCCACACCATAGGCGCGGTGATATTCCAACGCCATCGTTTCCGCAACACGTTTCCCCTCATCGTAGCAACTGCGAATGCCCAACGTGTTTACGTGTCCCCAATACGTTTCCGGCTGCGGATGCACTAAAGGGTCACCGTAAACTTCACTCGTGGACGCATGAAGCACACGCGCTCCGGTCGCACGGGCAAGCTCCAATACATTCCGAATGCCTTCAATGCTTGTGGTGAGAGTAAAAAGCGGGTCGCGTTGATAATGCGGCGGCGAAGCCGGACAGGCGAGACTGAAAATCCAATCGTAAGTCCCCGTCAAAGGCTGCCTTACGTCTTGTTCTAAAAAGGTGACATTCAATTGTTCCAGATTACGCTTAGAGCCAGTGTAGAGATTGTCCAGAACCGTTACCGAATGTTCTTCCGCAAGTAAGCGCTTAACCAAATTCGTGCCAAGAAATCCTGCGCCGCCCGTTACTAAAATCTTTGCCATAGTTTTCCTTACTAAATTATTCGTTGTGAGATGTAATCTGCGCCTCTCCACGCCCCGGAAGCGGTTGGAAAATGATGAGGGTGACAGCGTTTCCTTCCGTGTCTTTACACAGAAAACGGTAATTCATCCCTGCAACGACTTGCGAAGCGACTTGCAACGGCTTCCACGCCTCGTAACGTGTCCCCAAGGTGACTTGCGAGAAGCGCGCCACATCGTCCGTTTCCAACGTGCGAAACTCCGTATATCCGCCACACAACATCGGCGGATTGTTTGAATTCGCAGTCTTGCATCCGAAAAAGAAAAGACTTAAAACAAAGAAGAGAAGTACTTTCATAAGCGAATTATAACATACCCTTGCCCGCGCCCCGTACGGTACGCACGCCTCTGACCTCTCCTCTGCGCTATGCCTATCGCAACCGGAAAATATAGCCCTTGAGCGGCGTGCAGTACGGATCAAAGAATTTTTCAAACGCACCAGATACGGAAGAGAGTGTGGAGGTCTTTTCTTCTTTTAATAGCTCTCCTGTCGCCGAATAGAGAACGATTTTTGTCTTTACGCCTTGAAGATCGGGGCGAGGACTTTCACAGAGAATCATTGTTTGCTTTACCATTGATAGATACGTTGGCGATGTGATTAACTTCTCGACAAAGCCTGAATGGAACGCTTGATTGGAAGGGTTGACCGTAGCGAAAAGAATTTTACCTTTCCCTGTCTTTTGCGCGAGACGCTTCGCCTCTTCGAGATTATCGGCAAATTGCCCTTCTTGCAACGTATCGGGTGGATGGCTTAGAAAGACTTTGCGCGTCGTCACGCCATCCGCGGTGACATCGACGGCGAACCACTCTGTCCCCAACCGTGACATTGCGCTCAAATCGAGTGTTAAGCGGTCCCCCGAATTTCCCGAAGCGGTAAGCGTTGGCATCGGTGTGGACCCCCATTGCTTCGAGACCACCGCTGCCGTCCAGCGACCTTCTGTCGTAACGATTGCCGAGAAACGATTCCCCTCAACGGTTTGCTTCTCAAGACGCGGAAGTTTGTCCGTGGCGGTTACCGTGACCGCTTGCTCTGCCGACGGAAAGTCTCCGCCCGCAATAATGTAACGATATTTCCCTGCATCTGTATGTGTGACCGATAAGGACGGTTCTTCCGATACGAATGTCTGTTGCAGTTTATAGCCTTCCCCTGTATGTGGCTCAATCGTAATCGAATGAAAGATGAAGTACGGCGTAGTTCCAAACTCGCGGTGTGAAATAGTCGGGAACCCTTGAGGCTCTTCGATGTAAAAGGAATAGGTCGGGTTATCGCGTGGCAATTTTACGCGTTGCTCATGAGTGCCTTCGGAGAGGTCAAATTTAAACTCAAACCCGATATTATTCCCGTCGTTGATATATGTATTTTTAATCCAAAGTCCTATCTTAATCTTCGTCGGATCAAGCGCCGCAAGTTGTTTTGAAACAGTGTAGCGCAACGTCAGTTCCTGTCCTGCTTTTGCAGAGAGTTCATTTTTGAGTGTAACAGTTTCACCGTACCCTAAGAAACCATCTGAACACGCACGAAATGCGAGCGTATCGTTCTCTACCTTAATTCTCGTTTCGCCAGGGCTTATTTCCCATGCAGTGGCATTCAATACTTTTTGAGGAAAGGTTGCCACCGTCTTAAACAGTTCTTGTTGAATCGTCCATTGCGCGACAGGCGTGGAAGCTTTCGGGATCGTCCACGTCAAAAGATACGGTTTTCCAATCGCGATGAACGTTTCCGCGCTTGGCAATATACGCTTAATCGGGCAAATCTTGGCAATCTGCGCAGTGACCTTTCCGCCATAGTAAATTTGGGCATACGGATACCAATTGGTCGAAACGGTTTCAAGCGATTCTCGCGCCCATCCATAATCGACGTGAAAGAGGCGGCGCCCATCAGACGTTTCCGCATATCCATCAATGACAAAAGCATGATTAAGATCATCACTGCCATTCCCCTTATTTGCAGAAGCCTCCACATAAACCGGTTGCTGAGCCTTCAAACTTGCAATACAGTTGTTTTCAGCGTTTTTAATCGTTTCGGCGTTTGCATTGGATAAAAGCCCCGTACTTTCGCACGTATACCCAAAGGCGACTTTGAGTGCATCTTCTGCTACACCGGTTTGCCCTGCGGACGCACTATTGCCCCAGTTCATCCCAATTGCAATTCCACAATCTGCCATTAACTTTGCCACTGCCATAATCGACCGTTCATCGGCGAGGCGTGTATAACAGGGGCGCATCGCCTCCCAATCATAAGGCTCGGTTAGTAAAAGTTTATCCCACGAAGTACGATTATTGGGATCGTTCTTAGAACTATAATCGGTCGTTTCTGCGAACGGTTTTGGCGGCCATTGATGGTATGCCATGATTTGCGCCATCGCGGTGGCGACACATCCTGTAATCATACGGTTATCATTTTCATCTGGCTTTTCTTCCGTACGCAGCGGGCACATCCGATTGTAGTTCCACCCTTGCGCCCAACGCGTTTTGAGCAACGGCGCCACGCGAATTTCTTCCTTTGTAGGAATAGTACCGGGAACCGCCATGAGCAATGCGGGGAAAATAAGGAGCGTAATCAGAATGTGGTACATAGGAATAGCT
>JAVVWU010000062.1:0-6860 GCA_036651955.1 Kiritimatiellia bacterium | reverse complement strand
ATTATGAGGGCTTATTGTCAAGCGTTGAACGATTTACGTAAGGATTCAGAGATTTTCGCTTCGTTTCTTCCGCGTCTTGCCAATAAAAATCTTTGTCGATGGCTGTTTCCTCTAATTGTAATAGAATTTGTCTGCAATCGTGATCGGGAAATTACGCCAACGGAGAAACATGAGCTTGCCGCGATGTTTAAGGTGCTTCTTGCTCCAGATGTTCTTAAAGTCTGCAAATGGAAGTGCCGCTTTTTATTTTGGCTTTTTGTGTCCAAAAAGTGGTCGTTTTTGTGCCTTTTCTTTTTTCGCACTTCGCTTTATCGTAAAATATCCGTAGGTAAATGAGTTGCAATGTATTCTTCTTCTAAGGGAATTCTATGACAGAGAAGATAGAAGTTTTGTATGCTTCGGATGAGAACTATCTTCGTCAGACGATTATTTCGGCGACATCGCTACTGATTTTTGCTTCTACTGCTCCTGCTTATGAATATGTCATCCATCTATTTCTTTTGGATGTATCAGAAGCATCTACGACGAAAGCGGTTCAGCGATTAGAAGCGGTACGTCCTTGTACAGTGAAGGTACACGCGTTTACGACAGAAACGTTGGATATGGGAGTTTTTCCTTTGTGGCGTGGCGGTCTAGGTTCTTATCTAAGGTTTTTTGCACTTGATGTCTTACCTGAATTGGATTGGATTGCCTATTTTGATGCGGATACACTTTTTTGTGATGACATTGTCAAGTTTTGGCATCTACGCGATGAAGCGATGTGGGTTCAAGGACAACACGATTTTACGGCATTTCATTTTGGTGAATTATTTTATGGGCAAGAACCGATTGAATTTCAACGGAACTATATTTGTTCGGGAGTATTATTGATGAACTTGAAAGCGTTAAGGGCAAATGACTTTTCGAGGAAGTGGCGGTTGTTTCCTCGTGAGTACGGAACATCGCGATTTCCGGATCAGTCGATTCTTAACGTATTAAGCGTTGGGCATAGAGCGGATCTCCCTCCGCAATGGGGCGCACTTTGTGTCGATTTCCCAAAAGATGTAAGTTTGATTCACTATACTCATTTCAAACCGTGGCGATTAAATTCACACGCGGAGAAACGTATTCTGAAATGTATCCCAGATGTTGTGGTCGCATGGAAACTGTTTGTTGAAGCGTGCTGTCCTTCGGATATAGATTTAACCGTCGCGTCCATTCCTTGGCTGACATATATGCGGGGGCGTATGAACTTTTGGATTAAATCGCGTGGATCGCAAAAAACTTGGGAGCGTAAACGTAAGGGAAAGAGCGAGGCGGATCGAATTATCCTGACAGGACTTGAGCGGCTTCGCTTCCCTCTTGGCGTATTCAAGCGGAAATTACAAGATGCGCTTGAACGCCTACAAAGGGCATCGTCAGAGGCGGATAGGCTCTAACGCTTTAATGAAGGTCTCGAGTTTATGCGAGAGTTTTGCTGCACCGTGTGGATTGAGATGATCGGCATCGCCGAAGTCTTCAAAAATGAAATCGGGATCATCAAAGCAATCGAGTAGCGGAATCTCGGGGAAGTGGTTCAAGAAACTGCCAAAGAGTATTTGCTTGGACGGTAAAAATGCGCGGTAGTCTGCGCGTGAGGGCGGAAAGAAAACGACAAGACGGGCATTCCTCTTTTCACACAAAAGCTGCAACTTTTCCAGCCAAATCCATTCGGTTGCTTGATGCGTGAGCGTTTTAAGGTGTGCTTTCGCGCGGGCGGGTGTACTTTTCGCTGGATCTATACTTTCATTATCATAATTTCCATTATGATAAAAATATCCGCCTGAGCCGTGTTCGGGAAGTAGAGTGTTGGTTGAAATCGCCATTCGTGCTTCTTTTATAAAAGGCTTAATCGCAAACATTGATCGGAGAGGAACGGTTGCGAGCAGATTACAAAGGACACTGAAACCAACCATCGGGCTAGTTTCAGTTTGAGCCCCTTGAAGCCAAAAATCGTATCCAAGAGCAATAATTTTATTCTCTCCCTCCATAAATGTATTTTTCGTTAGCCAATAGGCTATATAAAGATCACCGCTTCGAATACCAAGATTCCATGTGGGGATTTGCATAACTTCTGGATTGATCGCATTTTCAACATGTGAAGTCCCCACGCAAAGAAGAGAGACGTTTGAAAAAGGTCCTGTGAGTTTCGCTTTGTAGTGCGTGATGATTGTAGGCGTAAACATCCATAGATTGGAAGCGCGCTTGACGATACGGGAGGAAACCATATTGCGCCAACGGCCGTGGCGGGGAAGCAGGTGCATGATAATTTTCCAGAAGAAACGACGCATTCGACCTCTTTCTTTATTTAGAGCATACGCTGAGTATATCAAAGGATTGCCCGGAAGAGCGGAGAGCTTGCTTTGTACCGCTCGTGCCTCCTGCCGCGTCCTGTCGTGTCTTTGTGTGAGGAGCGATATTTCGCGGGGCGATTTGCGAGGGGGTAGAGGTTCGGTTATACTGTACGGACTGCTTTTGGGTCGGGTGAGAGCGTGTCGCGGTGAGATTCCTGTGGCGGACTGAGTGGTTCGCTTTGATACGGTAGATCCGGAGGAGAGGCAGTCGTGCGGCGGTGCAGTGGCGGTAGAAGGATCCAATATGGCTGAGAAGGATGTTTTTGATTCAATTGAGGACTGTTTAACTGCGCTTCGTGCGGGGCAGTTTGTGGTGATTACCGATGATGCGCAGCGTGAGAATGAGGGAGATCTCATTTTGGCGGCTGAGAAGGTCACGGCAGAGGCAATTAACTTTTGTATTAAATATGCACGTGGCTTGGTGTGCGCGCCGTGTTCGCGTGAGCTGTTGGAACGGATGGGGGTGGCGTTGGCGCCGAGTGTCAATCGTGGCGATGCTTTCGCAACGGCGTTTACGCTTTCGATAGATGGTGCGCCGCAAACGGGGGTGACGACGGGGATTTCTGCGGCAGATCGCGCAAAGGCTGTTCGGCTTTTGGTGGAGGAGGGGGCAACGCCTGCGGAGTTGGTTTCGCCGGGGCATACGTTTCCTTTGATGGCGCGTGAGGGCGGTGTTTTGCGGCGCGCGGGGCATACGGAGGCGACGGTGGATTTGGCGCGGTTGGCAGGGATGAAGCCGGCGGGAATCTGCTGTGAGATTACGAAAGATGACGGCACGATGGCGCGCTTGCCCGATTTGATTGCGTTTGCGAAGGAACATGGATTGCGAATTTGTTCGGTGGAGAAGTTGATTCGTTATCGCAAGGGACATGAAACGCTGATCGAACGTGTAGAGGCGGTCGATTTGCCGACGGCGTTCGGGCATTTCCAGCTGACGATGTTTCGCAGTGTGATTGACGGATTGGAGCATTTGGCGTTGACGATGGGCGATTTGAAAGGTGGGGAAGCGCCATTGGTGCGCGTTCACAGTGAATGTTTGACGGGAGATGTTTTCGGGAGTGCGCGGTGTGATTGCGGATGGCAACTGCACAGTGCGATGAAGATGATTGCCGATGAGGGACGCGGCGTGGTGCTTTATATGCGTCAAGAGGGGCGTGGAATTGGCTTGGCAAATAAACTTCACGCGTACCGTTTGCAGGAGGAAGGTTGCGATACGGTGGAGGCGAATGTCCGCTTGGGATTTGCGCCAGACTTGAGAGATTACGGAATCGGGGCGCAGATTTTGGAGGCATTGGGCATCCGTCGATTGCGGTTGCTGACGAATAATCCGCAGAAGGTGATTGGGCTTTCCGGATATGATCTTGAGATTACGGAACGGATCCCGATTGTGGCGCATGCCGGTCCGTTCAATGAACGTTATTTGGAAACGAAAAAGACTCGTATGGGTCATCTACTTTAAGGAGAGAGAAGTCATGCTTGAAATTACAGGAAATTTGAATGCCGAAGGCATGAAGTTGCTGTTCGTGGTGAGCCGTTTCAATGCGTTTTTCACGGAGCAACTGTTGAAGGGCGCATTGGATTGCGCGCGTCGTCATGGTGTGGCGGAAGAAGATTTGACCGTGGTGCGTGTGCCGGGGGCGAATGAGATTCCGCTGGCAGCGTCGAAGGCGGTGCGTCGTCCGGGGATTTCGGCGGTGATCGCACTGGGTGCGGTGATTGACGGGGCGACGGATCATGCGATGTTAATCAATACGACCGTTGCCAAAGCACTTTGTCAGATTGCTCTTGAAAGTGGTGTGCCGGTGCTGAATGGCATTGTGTGCGCGCATAACTTGGATCAAGCCGTTGAACGGAGCGGTGCCAAGGCGGGGAATAAAGGTTTTGATACCACGTGCGCAGCCATTGAGGCTGTCGCTGTTTTGAATCAGCTGTAATTGGAGAACTCTTATGGATGCACCTGCCTCAAACCGCCGTCGCGGTCGGGAATGGGCTTTGCAAATGCTTGTGCAAGCCGATTTGAATCCGTTCGCGGATGTCGAGATGATTTTGAAGCACTTTTGGGAGCAACAGTGGAGTTGCAAGCAGGAGGCGGATGGCAAGAACGATGACGATATGGACGATCTTGCCCGAACGTTAGCACCAGAGGAACGTCTTGCTACGGGACAATTGCGGGAATTTACAGAACAATTGGTGCGCGGTGTACAGAAGGCACGCGAAGAGATTGATTTACAGATTAAGCCGTACTGTCTGCACTGGACGCTGGATCGCATTGGGGTGATTGAACGGTGCGTTTTGCGTCTTGCCTTTTACGAGATTGGCTTTTTGAAAACGCCTGCGCCCGTTGCAATCAATGAGGCGGTGGATCTTGCGAAATATTTCGCCAATACGGAATCGGGTGCATTTGTAAATGGCATTTTAGATCGTTACCGTCACGACTTGGAGCGTCCAAACAGTCGTATTTAAGTGTAGCGCGAAGGAGCGAATATGGCGAAGATGGCAGTGTGTCTCGGCGGGATTCAGATGAAGAATCCGATTACGGTGGCATCGGGAACGTTTGGCTACGGGCAGGAATATGGTGCGCTGTTTGATATTTCGCGACTGGGCGCCATTACGGTCAAAGGTATTCGCGCCTGTGCGCATTCCGGAAATCCATTGCCGCGCCATGTCGAAGTCCCCGGTGGAATGATTAACGCCATTGGCTTGCAAGGTCCCGGCGTGGAGGCTTTTATCCGTGACGATCTGCCGTATCTCCACGCGCGTGGCATTCAGACGATTGTCAATATTTGGGGAACGACGCAAGAAGAATATGCCGAAGTCGCAGCACGGCTGACTGGCGTCGCTGGCGTCTCCGGTTTAGAGTTGAACGTGTCCTGTCCGAACGTCAAAGCAGGCGGCGCAAGTTTTGGTACGAAGCTTGAAACGTTTGAATCGCTTGTACGCTGTGTGCGTCAGGCGACGACGCTCCCGATTATCCCCAAACTCGCGCCGAACGTGCCCGACATTCGCCCGTTTATTCAGACAGCGCAAGATGCCGGCGCCGATGCCGTCGCACTCATCAATACGCTTCCTGCCATGGCGGTGGATATCGAAACGCGCCGTCCACGTTTGGCGAACATTTTCGGCGGACTTTCGGGCGCTGGGATTCATCCTGTCGCCGTTAAATTAGTGTATGAGGCGGCGCAAGTCGCCACCGTGCCACTATTGGCAATGGGCGGCGTATTTACGGCAAAAGATGCGCTGGACTTTATTCTTGTCGGAGCCACCGCCGTTGCAGTAGGAACGGCAACCTTTATCAATCCTCGTGCTTCTTTGGATGTGCTTGAAGGAATGGAACAATGGCTGGACGCGCACGGCATTGACGACATTAACGATTTCCGCGGATCGCTCCTCCGCTCATGCGAAGCGGAATGAAAGCCTATCTCATCAACCTTGACCGTTCAACGGAACGTCTTGCCGCGGCGGAAGCGCAATTGCGCACTGCGCAGATAATATATGAACGTGTTTCTGCTGTGGATGGGCGTGCGCTCACGTTTCGCGAACGGCATCGCGCCTGTTCTTATGGGCGCTTTATTTTAATAAATTCTTGCCTTCCGCTTCCGGGTACTATCGGCTGTGCGCTTTCACACCTTGAAGTTTATCGACGGATGATTGCGGAGCAAATTCCGTATGCGCTCATTTTGGAAGATGATGTAAAGCTTGAGCAAGAAGCCGTTCCCAGTGCGCTTCGACAGATTGTGGACGTGGTTAATCCCGATGAACCGGCGGCGTGGTTACTTCATAATCATCACAAGTTTTCACTTCCAGACGGAAGGGCGGAGGGGATTCTTCCGGTGAGGAAAGTGTTCTTTGCCGAAGCGTATGTCATAACGCTTGCCGGAGCGCAACTGCTGTTACGTGTCAATACGCCCATTCTCACGCTTGCCGATGCGTGGGAACGGTGGCGGCAATATGGGCTTCACGTGTTTATGGTCTTTCCGACGGCGGCGTGTCAAAGTGGAGCGACCTCGGACATTGCGGAGTTTATCGCACCGCGTCGAATGTCTTGGCGATGGTATGTTGCGCTGTGGAACGTGCGCACGGCGGTATTTCACGCACTTGATCGTTTCCTCTTTTATCTGACAGGACGTTAAAGGTGCGAAGCGTTGTTGTGTTAATCATAAGGAAGGCTAGAATTAAAAGATGATTTACACAAGGGGAAAAGACACGCGTAAAATTTCAATACGCTTTTTTAATGATCGGGAAGTACGGGCGGCGTGGGACGATGAATCGTCTCAGTGGCTTTTTTCGGTCGCGGATATGGTCGGTGTATTGACTGAAAGTGCCAATCCTCGAAAGTCTTGGAGCGTTCTAAAAAATCGGTTGAAACAAGCTCATCCCGAGTTGACTACGCACTGTAGTCAACTGAAAATGGCGGCAGCTGATGGAAAACGTTATCTGACCGATTGTTTGAACCAGAAAGATATCCTTGAACTTGTGGAAGTCGTTCCC
>JAVVWU010000061.1:0-7338 GCA_036651955.1 Kiritimatiellia bacterium | reverse complement strand
TACTTGAAATCTTCAAGAAAGCAATCATTGAAAATGCAATGGGATATGATGCAAAGGATGACCGCCTTGCAGGTAACCCAAATCAGATGAACATTCAATCCATGTACAGTGACATTGACCTTGACGCTAACGATATGGAGACGGAATTTCAAGCCGCGTTCGAGGAACTGCTTTGGTTCATCAACTGTCACCTTGCCAACATTGGCGCGGGGAACTTTGAACGGGAAATTGTTGACGTGATCTTTAACCGCGACATTCTGATCTCCGAATCCGAAGTTATCTCCAATATCGGCGCGTCGGTCGGCATACTGTCCGATGAAACGCTTGTGGCGAACCATCCGTGGGTTGATGATCCCAAAGCGGAACTTACACGCAAGAAGGCCGAACAGGAAGAGGCCATGCAAAACGAATACATGCAGGCGTTTACGCCCAATCCGGGCAAAGCCTCGACCGGGCAGGTGAACGTCAATGGCGAAAACGGCGCTTGAACGCAATAAAGCGTATTGGGAAGGGCGCTTTACTCAACTGGAAAAAGCCAATCACAAGAGTTCGCAAGAACTATTGAGCGAAATCGACCGCCAATACCGAACCGCGCAAAAGGAAATCGAAGGGCAAACGGCGCGTTGGTATCAACGATTCGCCACGAACAACGGGATCGACTTGCGCGAGGCGAAGCGGCTGCTTGGCACGAAAGAGCTTGCGGAATTTAAGTGGACGGCTTCAGAATACGCCAAATATGGGCGCGAAAACGCGATAAACGGCGGGTGGGTGAAACAGCTTGAAAACGCTTCGGCGCGATTCCACGTTACCCGGCTTCAGGCGCTTCAGATGGAACAGCAACAGACCATTGAAAAGCTATTTGGGGGGCAGCTTGACGGCCTCGATGCCCACGCCAAACAACTTTACCTTGACACCTATTTCCACACGGCGTTCGAGGTGCAACACGGGCTTGGCGTCGGCTTCGACATTGTCGGGATCGACGATAAGTCGCTTGCGCGGATCATTACAACGCCGTGGGCGACGGACGGCCGAAATTTCAGCGAACGCATTTGGACGAATAAGAACGCGCTTATCGGCGAAGTGCGAACGCAACTGTCGCAAAACCTGATGATGGGGAAATCACCTGATGAATCAATTAAGGCGATTGCCGACAAATTCGGTGTTTCCGAGCGTCAAGCGGGGCGGCTTGTCATGACAGAATCGGCCTATTTTGCTTCTTTGGCGCAATACGATTCATACGTCATGTTGGGCATTCAGTTTTATCAAATTGTGGCGACCTTGGATGATCGTACAAGTACGATATGCCGCGATCTTGACGGACAAGTGTACGACTTGAAGGATTATCAGGCAGGATCAACCGCGCCTCCATTTCATCCATGGTGCCGCACCGTGACCGCACCTTACTACAAAGACATGGAAGGTATGGGACAGCGGGCAGCACGTGAAAATCAAGACACTAAAACGTATTACGTCCCTCGCGATATGACGTATCACGATTGGGAAAAGACGTTCACGCAAGGCGGCACGAAACAAGGCTTGACACCGGTTCCCGCTGGTGCAGTACGAGATTACGCTTGCGAACTGGCCGCGAAATTTGGGAAAGGCTACTATGACAAGATGCGCGATATTGTCGATGATTGTCCCGACGAGGATTTGAAAAAACTTTGGCTTCAGCACGAACGCGAAATCGCGGTCGGGGATGCAAATTATAGTGGCTATGAACATTGTACAGGCAATACGATCTATGTCAACGGCGGGCATGATGAAAAAGGCTCGACGTGGGAAAAGCCATTTCAAGTTACGTTTCACGAATCGGGACATGCGATTGATTCATTGAACGTTCAAAAGGGTGGAACAAGCCCCGGACACCATTTTTCCGCGCGTTACAAAAATGGGTTATTCCCGCAAACGATCAAAGATGAAGTCGGGGAAATTGTTAAAGCGAAAGATGTTGCGATGAAACAACAGTTCAAAGCGCATTCAACTGATTACGATTGGCTTCATTCGCACGGGTATATTGGTGCTTTGGATTATAATTGGTATGAGTACTACGGGCGTTTTTTGAGCGGTACGCCAAAGTATTCAAAGTCGATGGCCTATAAAGCCATTGAAAAGGAAATCAATAACTTTTCACCCTTTCAAAAGGGCGATTTATCGGATATAATGGAAGGGGCGACGAGCGCCCGAATTCAAGTCGGCTTTGGGCATGGGGAAAAGTATTGGAAAGATCGAACGTATAATGGGGTTTCCGATGGTTTGGCGACAGAATCGTTCGCTGAAATGATTGATTCCACGATGACCAACCCGGAAGGTCTGAAGCTGATTCAGGCATACCTGCCCAAATCTTATGCCGTGTTCAAAGAAATGGTCAAAAGTTTAGTGCCGTGAAAGGGGAACGCTTATGTTTGAATGGTTGGATAAGTATCGGGACAAATTCGGCGAACCGTTGCCAATGTTCTACTTTCGAGGAAAGACCGACGAAGAAATTATTGAGATTGTGAAATCTTGCCTTGAAAAAGGCAAACTGTTCGTACCTGACATTGAATCAGACGGAAATTATTAACCGCTCTTAATCGGGCGGTTTTCTTATGCTTATTTCCGGGGCGCTCTATAAGGGCAGGGAAAGTGCCTCCGCTTTCCTTCCACGCTCTTTCGGGGATCGAGTTTGGCGAGGCTCGTTTCTTCGATCGAAAGCGAGGATAACGCCCCACCTTTTTTGTCACAAACCCTTCGAGGGTTTTATTTTTTCGCCTTTTTGGTATTGCAGGCGCAAAAGAACAAGAAGAACAATACCGGACTGAACCGGGTCAAGGCCGCAAGGCTGAAACAAATGTGTTTGAAAGGGGTATCACATGAAAAAAGAGGATTTGGTCAAACTGGGGCTTACCGATGAAATCGCGGGCAAGGTCGCGCAGGCGTTCGCGGAAGAATTGAAAGGGTATATACCCAAAGCGCGATTCGACGAATTGAACGAGGTGAAGAAGAAAGCCGACGCTGATCTGAAAGAACGCGACGGACAGCTTGAAACCCTTCGCACGTCAACCGGCGACGTAGAAGCCTTACGCGCTCAAATAGCGCAACTTCAGACCGACAACAAAGCGAAAGACGATCAACACGCTGAAGAAGTAAAGCAATTGAAAATCGAAAACGCGGTGTCGGCGGCGCTCACCGAGGCCAAAGCGAAAAATCTGAAAGCGGCGAAGGCGCTGCTCGACCTGACCAAAGCGGAATTGAACGACGATGGAACCGTGAAAGGGCTTGGTGATCAGATTGTGAAGCTCAAAGGCTCCGACGATTCCAAATTCATGTTCGACGTCGGGAAAACCAAACCCGTAATCAAGGGCGCGAAGCTTAGCGAAAGCGGGAATGAGGATGAGGATAAAGGCGTCGATACCGGCAAAATGACCTACGAAGAACTAGCGGCGTACATGGAAAGCAATCCTGACGCCCAAATCTAAACCCGAAAGGATGATTTTGAATGGCAAAATTCAATAGCAAAACCTTTAATCCGCAAGCCTTCGGGAAATACGTCGATACGATCCCGAAAGTCAAAAGGAACGAATTGGTGAAGTCCAAAGTGCTTCAACCCAATTCGCAGATTCGCTCCGCGTTTCGCGGGCAAACTGGCGTCGTATACGCCACGATTCCGATGTATGGTCGTATTGGTGGGACGCCCATCAACTATGACGGCGTAAACGACATTACCGCGACCAACACGACTACTTACGAACGCGGCGTTGTCGTTATTGGTCGCGCTAAAGCGTGGACTGAAAAGGACTTCGCCGAAGACGTGACCGGGGGCGCGGGTTTCATGTCCCACGTCGGGCGACAGGTTGCCGAATATTGGGATGAAATCGACCAAAACACGTTGCTTTCGATTCTGAAGGGCATTTTCTCGATGGCCGGCACGGAAAACCTGAAGTTTGTGAACGGTCATAGCTACGACATTTCTAATCAGGCCGATAAGAACGTCGTAGCCGCTCCGACGCTTAACAGTGCGATTCAGAAGGCTTCGGGCGACAAGAAATCGAAGTTCGGCATCGTGATTATGCACAGTGTAATCGCTACGAACCTTGAAAATCTTCAGCTTCTTTCTTACATGACCTATAACGACGCCAACGGCATTCAGCGCCAACTTTCCTTGGCGACGTGGAACGGGCGCGTTGTGCTGATTGACGATGGTATGCCCGCGACAGAAGGCTATTTTGACGCGGAATCGGTGGCAGCTGGCGCGCTTAAAGTCGTAGCTTCGGGCGCGACCGGCGCGCAAGTCAATCTTGCCGACGCGACGCCTTATTTCGGGGCGAAAACGCTTGCGGCCAACGATTACGTCGTTAAAGGCGTACAGTATACGACCTATATCTTCGGCGAAGGCGCTTTCGACTTTGAAGATATTGGCGCGGAAGTCCCCTATGAAATGCAGCGCGATCCCAAAACCAACGGCGGCTTGGACACCTTGTATTCGAGGCAGCGCAAGGTTTTCGCGCCTTACGGCATTTCTTTCACGAAGTCGAGCATGTCAAGCAACAGCCCGACCGATACCGAACTTGAAACCGCCACAAACTGGACGCTGGTAAACGACGGCAACGGCGAGTATATCGACCATAAGTCTATCGCAATCGCGCGCATTATGTCGCGCGGATGATAGAGGTCGACAGGTTGAAGCATGTCAAAAATCCGTATGTTTTGACATGCGGAACACAAGGCGATATACGGTGCGAAATTGGGAAAGGGGGACGTTGTAAATGAGCGAGCAAAATAACGTCGCCGTGTCCCCTATTTTGGAAGGCGCGGAACGCTTGCTAATTGCTCTTGGCTATAAACTGCAAACAGGCGACGATTGGTTGTTGGCGTTTTGTGAACAAAAAGTGACCGTCGAAATTAAAAACGCTTGTAATGTATCGGCGATTCCCAAAGGGCTTACGGAAATCGCAATACAAGCGGTGGCGGGGGAATTTCTGTTCGCGGTAAAAAACGCGGGACGGCTTACCGGCTTTAATCTGAATTTGGATTTCGCCTTGAAAACGCTTCAGGAAGGGGATACGACAACGACATTCGCGGTTGAACGGTCGCTTACGCCCGAACAACGCCTTGACGCCCTCATAAATGGGCTTTTGATGGGACGAAAGCAATATGTGTCTTATAGGTGCTTGAAATGGTGAGGCGTGCGATTGAAAGCTTCTATACAGACCGTGCAACGGTGACGATCAGACAACCTTACATCAAGCCAAACAAGGCGACCGGGTACAAGGAATTTATCGTATTTCAAAATCAACCTTGTAAATTATCGTTCAACTATCGAACGCAAAGCCAACTGCCGACGAACAAAAGCGACGCGGCTTACACAATTGAACAGATCGTTAAAGTGTTCATTGCGCCTGAATGCGACATACCACCCGGAAGCAAGATTACCGTTATTCGCAATGGGAAAAATTACGATTACTGTCAAAGCGGTATGCCCGCTATTTTTACAAACCATCAAGAAATCACGCTTGATACTTTTCAAGAATGGGCGTGATGGCGTGAACGGAATAACGGTTAACTGCAAGGAACTAAAAGATTTTTCGGTGAAACTTGCGGCGCTTAACGGGGCGCAAAAAGAAGCGTTTATGACCGAGGCGTCAAAGGATTTAGCGGGGCGGCTGCTTGCGCTTGTCATACCCGCGACGCCGGTCGGAAAAAGTACAACTTATAAAGCGGGCAAGTATACAAAAGGAAAGCGTAAAGGGCAGGACATAATGAGAACGTCCCAAATGGGCGGTGCGCTTCGGCGCGGATGGACTGCAAAGCCTATTGAAGTTTACAAAATCGGACGGTCTTTTCGCGTGAATCTTGTAAATCCTACCCATTACGCTTCTTATGTCGAAATTGGTCACAAGCAAACGCCGGGACGATACGTCCCTGCGATAGGCAAGCGTTTGAAGGCATCGTGGGTGGAAGGGCAGCATTTTCTTGAATTGTCAGAAAATGAGCTAAAGAAAATCGCCCCCGAAGCGCTCGAAAAGAAGCTGGAAGCATTTTTAAGGCGGGTGTTTTGATGCTAAACAATGTGGTTGACGGAATTGTCGCGGCGATCAACGGGGGCTTCGGCGATACGATTCCAATTCATACGGAAGTCACCGAACAGGATTTTGACGATCCTTGTTTCTTTGTTCGCCTGTCTAACAGCACTTTCAAGCAGATGATCGGGAATCGGTATCTTTGGAAAAATCTTTGTTTGGTTCTTTACTTTCCGACCCCGGGCGGGGATCGGCAAGCCGAATGCAATAGCGTTTTAGAATCCCTGCTCATGCTGCTTGAAGTCATTGAATTTGACGGAACCAAAGTTCGGGCGACCGATATTGTTTGCCAAATGGAAGAAGGAGTATTGGCTATGTCGATAAACTATGATTTCTTTGTGTACAAGGCGATACAGGAAACCAATATGGGAGAACTGGAAGTAAAGGAGTTGGTGAACGATGAAGAACAATGATTTGGGCGAGCTGGCTGAAAAAACTTTGAATGCTCAAAGCGAACTTGAACCGGCGAAGAACGGTTTCAGCAAAGACCAGATTCTAACGTCCAAACGGTATCGAAACCGAAGAGACGCCCTTTCATTCCTGCTTGGTGATAAAGAATATACCCACGATCAGGTTCAAACGATTCTCGACAATTATATGAAAGGTACGGTGAAGTAAAATGGCGCTTGGCGGTGGAAATTGGCTTTCCCAAAACAAGAAACTTCCCGGCAGCTATATCAATTTCGTTTCTGTCGGGACAAGCGGCGCAACGCTTTCAGACCGTGGCGTCGGCGCGTTGGGTTTAGCCCTTGATTGGGGTATTGACGGCGAAGTGTTCACGGTCACAAACGCGAATTTTCAAAAAAACAGTCTGAAGCTGTTTGGTTACGCCTACACCGACGCGGCGCTTACAGGCTTACGCGACTTTTTCGCAGGCGGGGCGCACACGCTCAACGCTTATAAGCTCAATAGCGCCACGACCGGCAAGGCGAGTAATGCTTTTGGAGCCGCGAAACACGCCGGTTCGCGTGGAAACTCTATCACGATTAAGATTGCCGCGAATGCGGACGATTCTTCCAAATGGGACGTTACAACGATTTTCGACAATGTGACGATCGATGTTCAGACCGTGGCAGCGGCGACCGCGCTTGTCGATAATGATTACGTTGATTTCGATTCTACGGCGACGCTTGCGGCAACCGCTGGAACGCCCATGACTGGCGGCGTTTCCGCGACCGTGACGGCGGCGAATCACCAAACCTGCATCGAAAAACTCGAACCCTTCGCGTTTAACGCAATCGGCATTATTTCTGACGAGCGCACACAAGGCGCGCCCGCG
>JAVVWU010000060.1:0-7512 GCA_036651955.1 Kiritimatiellia bacterium | reverse complement strand
GTACCGTTTGGACGGCGGAAACGCGCCCTTTGCTGATTTCCACGCGAAGGACTTCTTTCCACGTGTAGTCGGGCGTGTTGTCGGTGTAAAACGTTGCGACACGCCGTCCGCGTTCATCATAATAAATGGGGCGAACGGTCGGATACGTTTCTTGTGCGTACGAAAGAATTTTGTAAATCCACAGTTCGACAGTACCGGTGGCAGTGGTGCGGAGAACTTTTTCGGTCGGATTGCCATAGACAATCCAAACGGCGGTGGCATCGTCGCCGAGGCGAATCTGTCCGCGTTCAAGCCGCGACTGGACATCGGCAGGATAGGCGGCAAAAGCTTCCTGTTTCTGCCGAATGCGTCCGGCGACATTGTCGGAGAAGCAGCCGGTGAGAGCGAGCAGGAGGAGCAGCACGCCGACGCTGAGCGCGCCGTGAAGCTTCCGGACGAAGCGATGTTGAAACTGAATAATAGACAGGCGCATAAACTCCTTTTTAGGCATATTCTATCAAAGCGGCGGCTTAGTGCGCATAGCCCCAGTTCAAAAGCGCCTTACAGAACGTATCACGATCTTTGGCGGAGGTGAAGCCGGTGACGCACGCGAGCAAACGGCGACCGTTGCGCCGGCAAGAGAGCGTGACGCAGAAGCCGGACGCTTTGGTGTAGCCGGTTTTAAGTCCATCGACACCGGGAACACGTTGAAACACAAGGTTGTTGTGATTCTTAAGCTCTGTTTTTCCGCCGCGGAAACTGTCCATCGGTGTGGAGGAGAGGCGAAGGGCGTTGGGGAAGGCGATGAGCCGTTCGCCCAGCAGCACCATATCGTGGGCGGAGGCGCTGTTGTTGCGCTTCGACGCGTCACCCAATCCGTGGGCGTCGTAGAACGTGGTGCGCACCATTCCGATCGCTTGGGCGCGCGCATTCATACGGGCGACAAAGGCATCGGCATCGCCTTGTCCGAGAAATTCGCCGACGAGATAGGCGGCATCGTTGGCAGATTTAATGGCAACGGCTTTGAGGAGTTCGCCGAGCGTGAACGTTTCACGCGGATCGAGCCAAACTTGTGAACCGCCGATTTTAGACGCTTCGGGCGTGACGGCGATTTCGGTGGCGAGCGTCACTTTACCGGCGGCAATCGCCTCTTCCGCCAAGAGCAACGTCATCATCTTCGTCATCGAAGCGATCGGCACCGCCTTATCGGCAGCTTTCGCCCAGAGGACTTTACGCGTCATCGGGTCAACGATGATTCCGGTGGCGCAGCCCGCTTCTTTGGGAAGTCCGAGTTTGGAAACGGCGCCGGAGAAGTCATACGGCGCCGAAGGAAAAACAGGTGCCGCGGACGCTGTCGCCGGCACTTTCGGCGGCGTCGCAGGCGTGGTCGGCGTCGCAGCTGTTGCAGCTGTCGGAGCCGTCTGTTCTGTCGGAGCCGGTTCTGCATCGATCGCTTCACTGTCTTTCTCGGAACCGTTGAGGAAGTAGAGGAAAACAATCACGAGGGCGACCCAGCCCAAGACCGGAATGCCCCAGATGAGCAGTGAACGCATCAACGACGTCGATCCGTTCCCGTTCCCTTTGGGCAAGCTATATTTCAACGACATAGTCTTTCACTCCTTAAACATTGAAAAGAAAATGAACCACATCACCTTCACGCATCAAATATTCTTTGCCTTCGACGCGGAGCAAACCTTTTTCACGGGCGTGAAGTTCGCCGCCCAGCGTGACAAAATCATCGTAAGAAACGACTTCGGCGCGAATAAAGCCGCGTTCAAAGTCCGTATGGATTACGCCGGCGGCTTTCGGCGCCGTCCACCCTTGACGAATCGTCCACGCGCGCGCTTCCATCGGTCCGGCGGTGAAGAAGCTTTGCAGTCCGAGCGTATGATACGCCTTACGAATCGTCACATCCAAACCGGACTCTGAAAGTCCGTAAGAGTCGAGAAAATCTTGCTGTTCGACTGCCGACAGTCCGATCAGATCAGCTTCCATCGCCGCGCAGATGACGACGACATCGCTTTGACGGCTTTCGGCATAGCCGCGCAATCGCGTGACAAAAGGATTGTCTGATTGCCCGAGATCGGCATCGCTAATATTGGCAACGTAAATCACCGGCTTTGCCGAAATAAAAGAAAGTTCTTTCAGGCACGCGGCGAGCGCATCAGCGCCAATCTCCTTGAACGTGCGCGCCGGTGCGCCGGAATCCAAGTGGTCGCGTAAAGCGCCCATCGCTTCGACTTCTTTAAGCACGCTCTTGTCGGCACGCGATTGGCGCGTGAGACGATCCAAACGCTTTTCCAACGATTGCAAATCGGCGAGAATCAGTTCCGTTTCAATGATGCCGACATCGCGCAGCGGATCAATCGAGCCTTCCACGTGAACAATATCATCATTTTCAAAGCAGCGGACCACTTCCAGAATCGCATCGCATTCGCGGATATTGCCGAGGAATTGATTGCCCAGTCCTTCCCCTTTGGAAGCGCCGCGCACCAGTCCGGCGATATCGGTAAAATCAACGGTGGCATGAATGACACGATCCGATTTGCAAATCTCCGCCAGCTTTTCAACGCGAGAATCGGCGACCGGCACCGAAGCTTTATTCGGCTCAATCGTGCAGAACGGATAGTTGGCTGCCTCTGCATTTTGGGCGCGTGTCAACGCATTAAAAAGAGTTGATTTGCCCACATTGGGCAACCCGACAATACCGACTGCCAAACTCATCGCTGACCTCCATAATAAGCTTCTGCACGCACGAACTCCAGTTCACGCCGCCCCGCCGTCCAAATCATCACCGCGATACAGAGGAGCAGTACGCCGCCGCTCCCGAAAATAAGATCCCAGAGAAAAGCGAGCGAATCCGGTAAATTTGCCGGCATCGGAATCTGCGTATCAAAGAAAAGTGACAAGAGACTCACGACGCCCCACAGCAGCGCAAAAGCTTTACCAACGCCAACGGCGATTTCCGTTGCCCGCACTTTCGTCAGGCGTCCGACCGTCTGCAAGAGCGACCGTAAAATTCTGCCGCCATCCATCGGGAACGCCGGCAACAGATTGAAAATGCCAAGCCCGACATTGAGCATTGCCGCGAGCATGAGCCATTCATTCGGCACCACGCTGATATAAAGCGGTGCGCCGTACGGATCGCTCACCGTCTGCGACGATGATGCCAGGAGCGCCGCACCGAATGCCAACGCCGCCAGCACAAACGAACAGGCAGGACCGGCAGCTGCCATCAAACATTCTTGCCACGGCTTTGCCGGCATACGCGTAATCGCCGCACAACCGCCGAGCAGCTGCAACGTAATGTCGCGCACCTTTCCGCCAAACGCCACCGCCACGACACTGTGCGCCAATTCGTGCAAAACAATTGAAATCAGCAGCACCGACACCACATATAATCCTGCCGACCAACCAAAGACCCAGAGCAGATAGAGCGCCAGCAGCGCCACGGAAAGATTCGCCCGAACAGGGATTCCGAAGGCGTTAAAAAGTGTATAAGTCCGTATTTGCATGAGCGGATAGTATAACAGAAGTTGCCCATCGAATTGAGCGCGCATCAAAAAAGGCGCGCGGCGGACGTGGCGCGGCAGGCGCACAAAGATGAGAGCGGCGCAGTACAGGCAGAGTACAGGCAGACGCGAAGCGCGCGCAGGCACAAAAAAAGCCGTCCACTAAAGGACGGCTTTTTAGAAGCTTTAGCAGCTTACCACTGGGACTCGCGGGGGGCGTAACCGCCACGGCCGCTGCCACCACGGGGAGCGCCACCACGGGCACCGCCACCGAAACCACCGCTACGAGGAGCGCCGCCACCGAATCCACCACGGGGACGATCCTCGCGGGGCTTGGGCTGGGACTCGTTCACGCGGATTGCGCGGCCATCGAGATCGGCGCCATTGAGGGCGGCGATTGCGGCGTTGCCTTCTTCAGCGGAGGTCATCTCAACAAAGCCGAAGCCTTTAGAGCGACCGGTCATGCGGTCGGTGACCACACGTGCGGAAGCGACTTCACCATACTGGGAGAAAGCACCGCGAAGACCGTCTTCGGTCGTGTCGTATGCAAGGTTGCCAACGTAAATATCCATGATAGGATCCTAACTATGCCGCGAATCTGTGTGTATGCTTTGGCGGTAGAACGTCTCACGGCATGAAACGCTCCGGCCCGCAGGCCAGTCAAGAACCCAAAGGGGGCAATCCCCTCTCAAAAACAGCGCAAACTATAACCGTTCGCAAAATTAAAAGCAAGCGAAAAAGAAGAAGATTTGAAATAAAGTTTTGACGGGACACCGTTCATGCCGAAAAGCAGCGTCGTCCGTAAGGCGCAAGCCGCTCTGACGTTCGCCGACGCGCCGCGCTTTTCGCCACGTTCGCCGACGCCAAACGTGCAGCCGATGCCAAAAAGTGGCGCGGCGAGCGCCAAAGCTCACTCCGCCGACGCCAGGAGAGGCGAGCTTGCACCACGTCCGCCGACGCCAAGGCTCACTCCGCCGCCCGATGCACGATGTCCGCCGAAACAGGAGAGGCGAGCTTGCGCCCGCCTCTCCTTCTCTTCTATCAGCGCGCGACTACTTCTGCGCTTTGATTGCCGCCTGCGCCGCCGCCAAACGGGCGATCGGCACACGGTACGGCGAACAGCTGACGTAGGTCAGTCCGATATTGTTGGCAAAGGCGACCGAACGCGGTTCGCCACCGTGTTCGCCACAGATGCCCATCCGAATCTCCGGCTTGACTTCAAGCGCCTGCTTGACGGCAAATTTCATCAACTTGCCGACGCCTTTCTGATCCAAGACAATGAACGGATCGTAGTCGTAGAAGCCTTTGCTGACGTAATCGCCGAGGAATTTACCGGCATCGTCGCGCGAGAATGCGCACGTCGTCTGCGTGAGGTCGTTGGTACCGAACGAGAAGAAGTCCACTTCTTTGGCAATCTCATCGGAAGTGAGCGCGGCGCGCGGCACTTCAATCATCGTACCGATCAGAATCTCAAGCTTGCAGTTCTTCTCTTTTTCGACTTTGGCAATGGTGTCGAGGATAATGCGCTTCTGCGAGAGCAGCTCTTTGACGTTGCCCACCAAAGGAACCATGATTTCAGGACGTGCGCCGGGCACAGCCGCCGCCGCTTCGCAAATGGCGCGGACTTGCATTTCGGAAACTTCCGGATAGGAAATACCGAGACGGCAACCGCGATGTCCCAGCATCGGATTGAACTCATGGAGTTCTTCGACGAGACGTTTAATTTCGGCGACGGGCAAGCCCATGACTTTCGCCATTTCCGCTTGGCTTTCATCGTCCTGCGGGGCAAATTCGTGCAGTGGCGGATCAAGCAAACGCACCGTGCATTCGCGTCCGTCCAATGCGCGGAACATTCCTTCAAAGTCCGACCGTTGAAGCGGGAGCAGTGTCGCAAGTGCCGCATTGTACTGCGAAAGAGGCGCGGCGAGCTGTTGCTCGAACTCCGCCTTTTCGCTCGCGGTGAGGGCGCCGGCGACGGCTTCTTTCAGCTTCTTCACACGTTCTGCCACGAGAATCATACGGCGGAACGCAATGATGCGGTCTTCCGAGAAGAACATATGTTCGGTGCGGCACAGTCCGATGCCTTCGGCGCCAAAGCGCACGGCGACTTGCGTATCACGCGGCGTATCGGCATTGGCGCGCACGCCCATCGTGCGATACTTATCGGAAAGTTCCATGATTTCAGCGAAAGGACCGGAGAGTTCAGGATCGCACGTTTCAATGCGGCCTTCATACACTTTACCGGTCGAACCGTTGAGCGAAATCCAATCGCCTTCGCGCAGCACGACATCGCCAATCTTAATGGTTTTCGTCTTTGCGTCAATCTGCGCATCGCCGCATCCGGCGACGCAGCTCTTGCCCATGCCGCGCGCCACGACGGCGGCGTGTGACGTCATACCGCCGCGAGCGGTGAGAATGCCTTGCGCCGAAACCATGCCGGCGATATCTTCGGGCGACGTTTCCGCACGGCAGAGAATGACTTTCTTGCTGAGCTTGCCTTGGATTTCCGCTTCTTCAGCGGTAAAGACGACGGTGCCGGACGCCACGCCGGGGGAGGCAGGAAGACCGGTGGCAATCACTTTCGCCTTCTTTTCGGCGAGTGCATTAAAGACCGGGTGGAGGAGCTGATCGAGCTGTTGCGGTTCGACGCGCAAAACGGCTGTCTTTTCGTCAATCAGTCCTTCTTTCACGAGATCCATCGCGATTCGCACGGCGGCGGCGGCGGTACGCTTGCCATTCCGCGTTTGAAGCATATAGAGTTTGCCATCTTCAATGGTGAATTCCATATCTTGCATATCTTTGTTGTGACGTTCGAGTTTGCCGCGAATCTCGTCAAACTCTTTGAACACCACCGGCATACTCTCTTCCAGCGAAGGATATTTCGCCGCGCGATCGGCTTCGGAGACGCCAGCGCGCTTTGCCCACTCACGCGAACCGAGTAAAGTAATTTCCTGCGGCGTGCGAATGCCGGCAACCACATCTTCGCCTTGCGCATTGATGAGATATTCGCCGTAGAAATAAGAATTGTCGCCGGTCGAAGGGTCGCGGGAGAACGCCACACCGGTGGCGGAATTTTGACCGCTATTACCAAAGACCATCGTCTGCACGTTCACTGCCGTTCCGGCAAGACCGCGGATATCGTTCAATTCGCGATACTTATTGGCACGCGGATTATTCCAGCTGCCGAACACCGCGCGGATGCCCATCTTGAGCTGTTCATGCGCATCGGTCGGGAATTCTTTCCCTAACTGCTTCTTGATAATCGCTTTGTAGCGCGCAATCACCGCTTGCAGATCGTCCGCATCCAAATCAGTATCAAGCTTCACGCCTTTGGCAGCTTTCACCGATTCCAATTCGTGTTCAAAGTCGTGATGTTCCATCCCCATCACCACATTGCCAAACATCTGAATAAAACGGCGATAGCTATCCCAAACGAAACGCGGATTGCCTGTCTTTTGAATCATCGCGTCAACTGTTTCGGGATTCAGTCCCAAATTGAGTACGGTGTCCATCATACCGGGCATTGATACCGCCGCACCGGAACGCACCGAAACGAGCAAAGGATTCGGACCTTTGCCAAACGTCTTTCCAGTAATCTTCTGCAACCGGTCAAGCGCCACATCGACTTCGGGCATAATCGCAGCGAAAAGTTTCGCTTCGCCCATCTCATAATATTGCGCGCACGCTTCGGTCGTCAGCGTGAATCCGGGCGGCACCGGCAATCCCATTGATGCCATTTCCGCCAAATTCGCACCTTTGCCACCGAGCAGTGCTTTCATGGTGCCATTACCTTCAGAAGCTTCGCCACTGAAAAAATAAACGTAGTTCTTGCTCATCATATTGTCCTTTTGAGTGAAATCTAACAGCTCTCCGTAGAACTCATGGCTAATTAGTATAAGGTAAGCGCTCACGCAAGTCAATTCGCGCTTCGAGCGTGCGAAGCGGCGGAGACGGCGAGCGGCGGACGGCGGAAGAAGCGCGGCGCAGAAGAGGAAGAAGCGCGGCGGAAGAGACGGCTATG
>JAVVWU010000059.1:0-7696 GCA_036651955.1 Kiritimatiellia bacterium | reverse complement strand
TAAAGCGAATACCTATCATAGAACTCTATGATACCTATTACTGTGTATTCTACACCTGTGTCCTTCTGAAGTAAAGACGGATATTTGTGACCAATACATTGGAGGCAGGCTATGAATTCGTTCCAATTATTAATATTACGATAACTGAAGAGAAAACAGAGAGGATTAGGGGTTGTGGTAGATGGAGGTTGTTTGTAGCTGATTACTTGACTTGGGGCGGTTGTGAAAAAGTTTTCTGATTTTATGGCGGGAATGAGGTGGGGCTTTTAGAATGCAAAAGTTGGAAGGAGCATTTTGAACGTAAAACATAAAGTAGTGGGAGTTGGCGAGGGCAGGGTCTTCCAATTTAGTGGTCTTCCTTTTCGGGAGGCCTTTTTTGTTGCTGTAGAGGATAAGTGGTTGTATAATGATAAGACATTTCCAAATCAAGGAGGAAACATGAGTTGTCCCTACGCTTGCTCAAGCGAAGTCGAGCATATGACGATGGTGTCTAAGGGTGCGAAACACGCACCGGCACCGATTCCCGAAGAGGGTAAGTGGGTAAAATCCTACGAGACGAAAGACATTTCCGGTCTGACGCATGGTGTCGGTTGGTGTGCACCTCAACAGGGTGCTTGCAAGCTGACGCTGAATGTTAAGGAGGGCATCATTCAGGAGGCTCTCGTTGAAACAATCGGTTGTTCGGGTATGACGCACTCGGCGGCAATGGCTGCTGAAATTCTTCCCGGTAAGACGGTGCAGGAGGCTCTGAATACGGACCTCGTCTGTGACGCAATCAATACGGCAATGCGTGAACTCTATTTGCAAATCGTCTATGGACGTACGCAGAGCGCATTCTCTGAAGGCGGTCTCCCGATCGGCGCAGGGCTTGAGGATCTCGGCAAGGGACTTCGTTCTCAGGTCGGTACGATGTACTCTACGCTGCAAAAGGGCGTGCGTTATCTTGAAATGGCGGAAGGCTACGTCAAGAAAATTTACCTCGACAAGAACACTGAGGTGTGTGGTTACGAGTTCGTCCACATGGGCAAGTTCATGGAAGCGGTGAAGAAGGGCTTGGACGCTAATGAAGCGTTGAAGACTTGCACTGGAACCTATGGGCGTGTCACCGAAGAGCAGGGTGCTGTCAAATCTATTGACCCCCGTCACGAATAAGGAGGACACACATTATGGCACTGTTCGAAAGTTACGAGCGTCGCATCAATCAGATTCAGCCGGTCTTGAATAAGTACGGTATCCAGTCGATTGAGGAATGCCGCGAGATTTGCAAGGCAAAGGGATTTGACCCTTATGAACTCACCGAAAACATTCAGAAGATTTGTTTCGAGAATGCGAAGTGGGCGTATACCGTGGGCGCAGCGATTGCGTTGAAAAAGGGATGCACCAAGGCGGCGGAAGCGGCAGAGGCGATTGGCGAAGGATTGCAGGCTTTCTGTATTCCGGGGTCGGTGGCGGATGACCGTAAGGTCGGTATTGGGCATGGTAATTTGGGCGCAATGTTGTTGCGTGAAGAAACCAAATGTTTTTGTTTTCTCGCAGGTCACGAATCGTTTGCCGCGGCTGAAGGCGCAATCGGTATTGTGATGAAGGCAAACAAGGTCCGTAAGGATCCTTTACGTGTTTGCTTGAATGGCTTGGGCAAAGATGCGGCATATATCATTAGCCGTATCAATGGCTTCACATTCTGTGAAACGTCCTTTGATTATTACACGAGCAAGTTGACGATTACGAATGAAATTTCGTTCTCTGATGGTCCTCGTGCGAAGGTTCGTTGCTACGGTGCGGATGATGTCCGTGAAGGCGTTGCCATTATGTGGCAGGAGGGTGTGGACGTTTCCATTACAGGTAACTCCACGAATCCGACGCGCTTCCAGCATCCTGTTGCCGGAACGTACAAGAAGGAATGCGTTCTCGCAGGTAAGAAGTTCTTCTCGGTTGCTTCCGGTGGTGGTACTGGTCGTACGCTTCACCCCGATAATATGGGTGCCGGTCCGGCGTCTTACGGGATGACGGATACGATGGGTCGTATGCACTCGGATGCACAGTTTGCCGGGTCGTCCTCGGTGCCTGCGCACGTGGAGATGATGGGACTTATTGGTATGGGTAACAATCCCATGGTAGGTGCGACGGTTGCCGTTGCGGTTGCCGTTGAAGAGTCCTGCAAGAAAAACTAAGTCGTATTGCGTTCGCGCAATGACTTAATAAAGCCCCTGTCTTTTTAAGACGGGGGCTTTTCATTTCTGTTTATGGCGTAAGGCTAAGCTTCGAGAAGAAAGGTACAGGGACCATCATTGAGGAGCGCTACTTTCATATCGGCGCCAAATTGTCCGGTGCCGAAACGTTCGGTGCCGAGTTGTGCGCGAAGGCGATCGCAACAATGGGTGTAGAGCGGTTCAGCGATTTCGGGACGGGCGGCGGTGGAGAAGCCGGGACGATTGCCAGAAGTGGTGTCGGCGTAAAGAGTGAATTGCGAGACGAAAATAAGATGCCCTTGAACGTCTTGAATCGAACGGTTCATCGCGCCATTTTCATCTTCAAAGATACGGAGCTTGAGCAGTTTGGCAAGGAGTTTGTCTGCGATTGCAGCGCTGTCCTCGGGAGCAAATCCACAGAGAACGAGAAACCCGGGTGCCACGAAGGAGGAAAGGACTTTTCCTGACACGGTGACGGAGGCTTGAGAGACGCGTTGGACGAGTATTTTCATGGAATCATTTTCCTCAGTTTGGAAAAGTCTTGCATTTGAATGTTAGAGATTTTCCATATTCCCTTCTTTTTGGAAAGTGTAAAAAGGAAGGTGGTGTCAATACGACACAGGGAGGAACCAAAGGGATAACGAAGCTCGGCGGTGGCACGAAGGTGCGCGGAATTATTTTCGTATGAAAGGAGATGAATGGTTTTGATTTTAAGTGTGACGGGAGCTTTCCCCGAGAGCGTTTGACACGTTTTGATGAGTTGCAACATTTCGGGGTCGGTCGTGAAGTTGTTTGCAAAAGCGTTCCAGTCTTGTTGCGAAAAGGTACGTGCGGAATTTCGTATAAGACTTTCAAAGGCGTTGATTTCATGAATGCGCACAGGAAGGCACCACGTGCATCCGAGACAGAAGAGGAGGGGGAGGAGGGTAAGAAAAACTATTCGCATGGCGCATTTTCAAGGGCAAACGTGAGATTGCGCAAGGCGAGATTCATGGAGTTGTAACGGACTTTGAGGGCACCGTTGTCTAGGATTGTCACGGTGGGCGGGGTCATACGATCAAGCGCTTTAAGGGTTTGCTGCGCTTGCGCTGGCGAGAGCCCCACGGGGGGCGTGAGCGTGGCTTCGCGCCAATCTTCTTTTCGGCACCCTGTAAGTGCGAGGAGACAGAATATGATGAGGGCAAGTTTTTTCATCGTGCTAATCGGATCCCGCGTCGTTGATAGGTTGGTTCATCAAAGTTTTGTCCGTTGTAAACGGACGGTTCCACTTCGGAGAAACGACTGTTGATGGTTCCGAATTTTGTACGACTGGAATCTTTGTTACCTCGTTTTCCGCGAACCGGTTTAAGTGCATCTTCGGAGTTCGTACTGACATCGGTGGCAGGCGATCCAAAAGCCAATACAATCAATGCCAACGTTCCGTTGCGGGAGGCTTCAAAGGCGGTCCCGAGCAACGTCTCTTTCGCCGAGATGCAGCGTGCACGAATGCCTGTCATGATAGTTTCCAATTCCGTTAACCGCAAATCATCGCCTGCGAGAACGCCCACGATGACTTGCGCGGCATTGGTTAAACGATCAATTCCATCACTTTTGAAACGGGGAGATTCGATGAGTGCATTCAACGCAGTATGTGCGCGATCTTCATCAGAGGCTATCGTATCGGCGAAGAAAAAGGAATGTCCAATTGCTGCTCCGCCTTGAAGAAAATGGAGGAACTTTTCAGCTTCAAATCCGACAAATGCAGGGTGGATTAACAGTGTCCATAACAAGCTTAATCCTACGGAGAGTCGTTGCGCGATAATTTCAAAGGTTTCTGCGGCAGGGAGCGCACGCTGTTCGTCCGAAAGTAATCCATCGAGCGGAATACGCGCAAAGGCGTCGGTGCCAGATTCCAATGCAGGCAGGAGCGCGATCGCGTTGCGCTTGCGGTCATCGCCTTCAAATGAAAAAGGTGCGGTGGCGAATGTAATCGTGGTGATTCCTTGAGACCGTAAGAGATCCAAGAGTTGTGGCGCTGCACCGGAAGTGCCACCACCGCAACAGGTCAGGAGAATGACCAATCGCGGCGTACCGATTTGCGCCTGCAATGAGGCGACATCATCGCGCAAGGCTCCTGCCCCAACGCTTCGGTCGCCGCCCGTTCCGTGTCCATTCAGCCGCTTGGCTCCAAAGAGTGTCGTTGAAAGTCCTGTCGCCGGTGTGAGCGTTTGGAAAATGGCATCGTCGGTATCGAGAATTAACGCGCGCATCGGAACATTTGAACGCTCGACGGTGTAGCGTACGATTCTTGCAGCAGCCCCGCCAACAGAAATGAGGAGTAAATCTTCGGCATTCATATTTTCATCCTCTGAGGAAGTTTCTGATACGAGAAAAAAGGGAGGGGCGACGCTCTTCTGCTGAGAGGTTCCGCACGCGCCAACAGAGAAGTCCGATAGCGGTGGCAAAGCGTGCGGGTTCTTTTTGCATTTGTTCGGGCATTCCTGAGACATTGAGCGGAATGCCGAGTGTACACGGAAGCCCGAAAATGGCACTGGCCTGTTCGGTGATGAGCGGCAACGCTGCGGTGCCACCGGTTAGATAGAGTCGTCCATGGAGAAGCGAAAGGAATCCTTTTTCCTCAAGTAAATCATGCAGCAAGCGGAGCGTTTCATTCACGCGCTCGGTTGTCACCGTTTGAATGGCGTGAACGGAAATGGTGCGTTCCGTCGTTGCAAATGCGGAGTGCAACGAATAACGTTCCGATGAAAGATCGGGTTGAATCATTGCGGCGCCTTTGGCGAGTTTCACTTCTTCGGCTTGCGCCTGCGAAAGTTGAAAGGCGAGAGCCAAATCGTTGGTCAGGTGAGAACCGCCCACAGAGATTGCTCCTGCGGCAGCAACAGTGCCATTGCAGAGCATCATGTAGTCTGATGTCCCTGCTCCGAAATTGATAACCAGAGAACCTTCGTCGCGGCTGCGGCGATCCAGGACGGCTTCGGCATCTGCGGCAGCCGAAAAAACAACGTCGGATTGGCGAATCCCCGCTTTGTGAATTACGGAGTTGAGCGCATCAATGGAGGACTTCGGCGCGGTGAGCTCCAAGATATTGGCGGTTAATTTTGAGCCGGTCATTCCGAGCGGCGTATTGACCGGCTGTCCATTGACTTCGTATTTTTGACGAAAGCGGTGCACGAGCACGTCCATTGCGTCGGGCGCAGCATCTGAAAAGGCATTTTGCTCTGCTTCATAAACATCATTTTCGTCAATCGCATGACCGGGCAGAAGCGATTTGTATCCGGGTCGGGCAAGGGTGTTAATCGCCGCACTTGAAAAGTTTACAATGACATCGTTGAGATCAATTTTATGATTCTTTTGCATCTCCTGATAGACTTTTCGCACGCCTCGAACAACGGCATCAATATCACGGATAATTCCTTTTTTGACGCCAACGGTTTCAGTGGACGTGCAGTGAAGGATTGTGAGCCGACCGTCCTCATACTCGCCTGCGATGAGTGACGTCGTTTGTGTCCCAATGTCCAGTGCTCCCAATAAAAGTGCCATGTATTACTCCGATGCTGAGACGCGTTTAGGAACGGTGGCGTTGAAATACTTTTTCCCCTCCGACAGGGGGCTTCTCAGCACACATCCGACCTCTTGAAGTTGTTCAATCATACGCGGCGACCACCCGATTTCTGCGAGATCTTGTTCGATGACTTGTCGTTGTGCGGTGGCGATTGCGGTGTGCCCCGGACGTAAAACGCCGAGCTGCCGATTAAGTTCGCGTAAACGTTCAATCATATACGGCGTGATGGCGTGTGCGCGTTCCATTGCCTGCCACGCAATGGTAATCCGCCGACCATCGGCGAGGACGACAAGTAATCCATCCTCGGGATCACTGCCAATTAAACGAACCGAACGGATGTTACTGGGTAATTTATTTTGCTCCATTTGCTCGGCAACGAGAAGGTGAAGCATACAGTTCAATGCGGAAGGAAGTTGCGCACCGGGCTCCGCAAGATCTTCGGGAATATCGAATCCACCAATTTCCGGATAACCACCGGAGGGGCGCGAATACATAAAGACGACCCCTTCCTCATCGACCACCAAAGGCGGACGAGAGGTACCGGCAAGGCGCGCAACGGGCGCACGCTCTTCAACCCAAAGTTCAATGGATCGCTGCGGCTCATACGTCATTTGCGCACGTTTCAAAATCGGCATCCCGTGACGTAATCGTGGCACAATTTCTTTTGAGCGCACGAGTGCAAATCCGTTGGTCGGCTGTGTAAGTCCAAAGGTCAACAAAATCATTTCACGCGTCAACGTTGAGTTCCCGCGAATGACGATGTCTTGAGGGTGAATTGTAAATGCCGGATTCGTTTCGTAATAAAAATGCCGGAACGCACCGTAGAGGATGAAAGGGATTGAGAGAAGAGCCACATAGCCAACAGCCGTTAACGCCCATGGAGAGATCCATCTCCATATCTTTTTGAAAAGCGTTATTTCCGTCGCTTGCTTTTTTTTCTGCCGCGAATGAATGGCGTCTAATCCGTCCATAAGTTCCTCAATCGCACCTTGCGCGTGTCACCAATCGGTCACATAATGCGGGAAATGAAAGCCCGCTCCGTGCCGCTGCATCGGGCAATAAACTCGTATTCGTACATCCCGGAACTGTATTGAGTTCCAAAATATAAGGTTCTCCTGCCGGCGTCACGCGAAAATCAACGCGAGCAGCGCCACGACATCCCATCGCCGTATAGGCATCTTCTGCTAAACGTTGCACGCGATCCGTTAATTCATTCGGTTCAGGATAGACGTGTTTAGAAACGCCTGCACTGTACTTCGCATGAAAGTCATACCATCCGTTTGGCGCCTGTATCTCAATGATTGGTAACGCCTCGCCATGAACCACACTGACCGCCCACTCACGCCCCGGAATGTAATCCTCTACGAGCGCTTCCCCTTGCGCATCTTGTTCACATGCCAATGCGACCGCCTCCGCCCATTGCGAAGCCTGCGTCACCTTTGACAGCCCCACACTTGAACCATCTCTCGGCGGTTTCACCACAACAGGAAACGGTAAAGGACAAGGAAGCGCCGCCGCCACTTTTGTGACAACGACATTGCGCGCGGTCGGTAATCCTGCCATACGGAGCATTTTCTTCGTCGCGATTTTATCCATACACAAGAGACTCGTCCGCGCACCCGATCCCGTATAAGGTAAATTGATTGCGTTCAGCGCGGCTTGAATCCCGCCACCTTCCCCATAGCCGCCATGAAGCGCAATGAAAACAGCTTCGACATCTCTCGGCAATTCTTCAATCGTATCGCGTGTCAAAGGCGCTTCTACAACATCGTAATGAGCCTCTCGCAACGCTTGTGCAACGGCTTTTCCTGAAAGAAGTGAAATAGAGGCTTCATGTGATGTCCCGCCCATAACGACTGCAATACGTTTCATCCGTTAAATCCTTTGAAGTGTTCCTAGTTTAGCAAAGATGTCCTTTAAGTGTGTATCACACGATGCTAGAGCT
>JAVVWU010000058.1:0-9481 GCA_036651955.1 Kiritimatiellia bacterium | reverse complement strand
GGCACGTGCGTCCCGGCATGGTGATTTTCGGAACAGATTCCCATACGTGTACGCATGGCGCACTTGGAGCTTTCGCCACAGGGATTGGCAATACCGATGCCGGCTTTGTGATGGGAACGGGGCGGTTGCTCATTAAAGTACCGCACACGCTTCGTTTTGTTTTGAATGGTACGCTTCCGCCTTATGTGACGGCGAAAGATATCATCCTCCGTATTATTGGCGATATTGGCGTTGACGGTGCGACCTATTGCGCGATGGAATTTTGCGGTGAAGCGATTGCGGCACTGTCTATCGAAGAGCGTATGACGATTTGTAATATGGCGATTGAGGCTGGTGCGAAGAGTGGCATTGTTCCGCCAGATGAAAAGACGCTTGCCTATGTTCGCGCCCATAGTCAAGAACAGCAGATTGACGTTGTTGAAGGCGATCCCGAAGCGCCTGTTATGGCAACGTATACGTACGATGTCTCAACGTTTGTCCCGTGTGTCGCCAAGCCGCATCTGCCGGGGAATTATGCTCCGGCATCGGCGTGTCGCCAAATTGCAGTCGATCAGGTTTATATTGGTTCCTGCACGGGAGGGAAGTTGGAAGACTTTATTCTTGCGGCAAAAATTTTGAAGGGGCGGAAGGTCGCGATCCGTACCTGTCTTGTTCCTGCAACGTGTGAGGTGATGCACAGCCTCACCACGATGAAGATTGACGGGCAGACGTTGGAGCAAATCTTTGTGAATGCCCAATGCGAACCCATTGCCCGTCCCTCTTGTGGCGCGTGTTTGGGCGGTCCGATTGATACTTATGCGCGGACAACAGGAACGGAAGTGGTGGTTTCGACTACGAACCGTAATTTCATTGGTCGCATGGGATCAAAGGATTCTCAAATTTATCTTGCCGGTCCTTGTACTGCTGCGGCGACGGCGATTGCCGGACATATTGAAAGTCCATGGACGATTCTTGGCTTGGATTGTCCGGAAGCTCCGCGAACTGCCGCGGTAAAATGCGAAGGGCATCCTTTTAATTCTCTTGCGGCGCATAGCGATCAACCGGTCTCAAATTTCAAGGTGACAGGAAAAGTGTATGTGCTGGGAGATAACATTGATACAGATTTGATTATCCCGACGATGTTTTTGAATCTTGTCCCAACGATTCCTGAAGAGTACAAGAAACTGGGTAGCCACGCGCTCGCGGGGTTGCCCGAGAGTTATCCTGTCTTTGCTTCCAATTCGGATGGAACAACGCCTTACGTTATGATTATTGCCGGCAAGAACTTCGGTTGCGGTTCGTCTCGTGAACACGCGCCGATTTGTATTGGTGCGGCAGGATGCAAGGCGGTCGTTGCGGAAAGTTATGCGCGCATCTATTTCCGTAATTCTGTTGCAACGGGCGAAGTCTTTCCTTTGGAAACGGCGGTGCCTTTGACTGCGGAATTTAAGACAGGCGATGAAGCCACATTGGATCTTGCTACGGGAACGGTCACACGTATGAGCGATGGAAAAGTGTTTGCGCTTTCAGCTGCGGATGCAGTCGCTCCAGTGATTGCGGCAGGCGGTATTTTCAACTATGCACGGCAGAACCACATGGCGTTGTAAAGCTCCTATTGAATGATACACTCTTGAGCCCTGAAGCAAAAACTTCGGGGCTTTTCTCTCTGCGTCTTTCAGTTCTTTAATCGCACAATGCGCGGAAGAAGAGGTTGAGCAAAAGCTTGTTTTGATATACTCCAAGTATTGTTAACGGGAGGTTTCTTATGAAGCGTATGAGTTTTTGGTTATTTGCATTGATGATGGCATCGGGGATACAGGCAAAAGAGTTTCTTGCCAAAGATTATGGAATCGCTCCCGGGAAAGCTTTCACGGCGGCAGATGTGACACGTCTTTTGGCGGAAGTTGCCGCAGTAAAAGAACGGAACGTCGTTATTTTTGACAAAGGCGTTTATGATGTCGGACCAGCGCAGTGTGTGAAACGGACGTGGTTCATTTCGAATCATGATCAGTGGAATCCCAAGACGGTGTTCCTGCCGATAGAGAATTTAACGAATGTGACATTCAAGGGCAATGGTGCATTCATCAATCTGAAAGGGCGGATCATTCCTTTTGGTCTTTGGGATTGTGAAGGCGTGACGTTGGAAAACTTCTCCATTGATTACGAGATGCCGCCGTTGACGCAAATCAATCTTCTTGCGGCAGATGCTGCAGCAAAAACGGTGACGTTCAAAACGTTGCCCGGTGTCGCGTGGGAATTGAAAGGTACGCGCCTTTTCTTTAAGGGGAGTGACTGGCGAAACTCTCCTTCGGGCGGAACACTGTTTGATCCCGATGGAACGATTGCATATCGCACCGGCGACTTTGGTTTTAATCTGAGCAATGTCATTGCGAATGCGGACGGTTCGTTTACAGCACATGGACTGGGGCAGAAAGATTTCAAGGCGGGGCAGACAATGGCCTTGCGTGCGTGGGAACGCCCCGCGCCGGGGATTGTGCTCTCGACGTCCAAGAATAGCTCGTTGCTCGGGATGAACATTTACTATTCCGATGGCATGGGCGTGATTGCACAAGGGTGCGAGAACATTACGATTGACCATTTGAAAATTGTGCCCAATCAGGAAAAAGGTCGCACGCATTCAACGCAGGCGGATGCCACGCACTTCTCGGGATGCCGTGGCATGATTCGTTCGGTGAATGGCGAATATGTCGGAATGATGGATGATGCGATTAACGTCCATGGAACGTATTTGCGCGTTCAGAAGCGGATTGATGCGCGGACGTTAGACTGTGCCTATATGCATGGACAGGCGTATGGTTTCTTCTGGGGCAGCGCCGGAGATCAAGTA
Source organism: Kiritimatiellia bacterium (assembly GCA_036651955.1). Lineage (GTDB taxonomy): Bacteria > Verrucomicrobiota > Kiritimatiellia > RFP12 > DVOR01 > Spyradenecus. Next base: position 6,654 of record JAVVWU010000058.1, on the reverse strand, counting down.
CAATTTGTTCGTTCCAAGACGATGGAAATTATTGGTGAAAAGCCGGTGAAGATTCTCTCTCTTGCGACGCTTGATAAGCCAACGGTGACCGAGGGCGCGAAACAGTTCCGAATCACCTTTGCCGAAGATCTTCCTGCCGAGATTGATCCGGCACAAGGACCGTTAGGAATTGAGAATCTCACGTGGACACCGGAAGTGGTTTTCAGCCATAACCGAATCGCCAACAATCGTGCGCGAGGCGCTTTGTTCTCAACGCCCAAGCGCGTCCTCTGTACGGATAATGTGTTCGATCATGTTTCGGGATGTGCGGTGCTTCTCTGTGGTGATTGTAATGGGTGGTATGAGACCGGTGCCTGCCGTGATGTGATTATCCGTAATAATCGCTTCATCAATGCACTGACGAGCAATTTCCAATTCACGGAAGCCGTTATTTCGATTTGCCCTGAAATTCCTCAGTTGAATCAACAGAGTAAGTATTTTCATAGTGGCATTATCATTGAGAAAAACGTCTTTGAAACGTTTGATCGTCCGTTGGTATTTGCCAAGAGTGTGAATGGGCTGACCATTCGTGATAATACGGTTATTCGTAATCACGATTTCCCCGCGTGGCATTGGAACAAAGATTGGCTTACGACGCGTCGTGTCACGAATCAGCGGATTGAAGCTCCGCGAGAAATTCAATCGAAGTAATGTAATGAACCTCTTGATTACTGCCGGTCCGACACGTGAACCGCTTGACCCGGTACGGTTTTTAAGTAACCACTCGACGGGACGTATGGGGTTTGCGCTCGCGCAAGCCGCCGCAGATGCAGGACATAAGGTGGTTTTGATTGCAGGCCCTGTGACCTTGACCACGCCGAGTGGTGTCCGGCGTATCAATGTCGAAACGGCATTGGAAATGTTGGATGCCGTGAAGGAGGAACTGGCAGCGTGTGATGTTTTCATTTCATGCGCCGCAGTTGCGGACTGGCGTCCCGAGCAGTGTTCTTCGATGAAACTCAAAAAAGCAGAGATGGCGAATGTACTTCGGTTGGTTCGCAATCCGGATATTTTGAAAACGGTTGCGCCACTCAAAGGAAATCGTATCTTTGTCGGCTTCTCGGCAGAGACGGGCGATCCGATTGCTGAGGCAACGCGTAAACTTCACGAAAAAAAGCTTGATCTGATTGTTGCCAACGATGTGACTGCGGTTGGTTCTGGCTTTGCGGTTGAAACAAATTGTGTGACACTCCTGTTCCCCGATGGACGAATCGTCTCATTGCCGTTGCAAAGCAAACTTGATGTTGCTCGCGCGATTTTGTCTCAACTTCCGGAACGGCAGACGATGTAACTTTGGTAAAATGCCCATAGTAAAAAGGAGCGCCTTAATGAATGCCATGTATGATCCTGATGCTTTAGCTTCGCGCAGTGAATCCAGAACAGTTGCGACGAATGGGGTATTTAACTTTGTCTACGGTTGGATGACGGTAGGGCTGGTCGTTTCAGGCGTGGTGGCGTGGTATTGCGCACAGGCGTTTGAATCGGGAGCACTTTCGACCTCGTTGATGATGCCGGCGACACTCGTAGAGTTGGCTCTCTTTTTTGTGTTGATTTTCGCCTTCCGTAAACTCTCGTCGTTGATGGCGTTGGCTCTTTTTCTTGCGTTTGCCGCAGTGAATGGCGTGACGTTGTCAATCTATGTGATGGCGTATAAACTCGGAACACTTCAAAGCGTCTTTTTCATTACGGCGGCAATGTTCGCCGGAATGGCATTGTATGGTACGGTGACGAAGCGTGATTTAAGCGGTATCGGCGGACTTTGTTCGATGGCACTGTGGGGCATAATCGTCGCAATGATTGTGAATTTATTCCTGAAAAGTTCGGGGATGCAGACGGTCATTAGTGTCATTGGTGTACTGCTCTTTGTTGGGCTGACGGCATGGGACGCGCAGAAGATTAAGCAGTTGGCAGAACAAGAAGCCACATTAGATCGCGCCATGGTGCGGAAGCTTGGCATTTTGTGTGCGCTTCAGCTCTATCTCGATTTCATCAATCTGTTTATTTTCTTATTACAACTCTTTGGTGGAAAGGGACGCAAATGAGAGGCTTCATCTTTTTCTCTGCGCTGATTTGTGCGATGGCGGTTCGAGCGCAAATGCTGGTGGGCGTGCAACTCTTTGACATGTACGGTACGGAAGCCGTTTCTGTGATGACGAAGGAGGAGTTTAACGCACTCCGTGCAGATCTCAATGAAGAGAAGTCGGTGTTTAATAAAGCGTTGACCGCAGTTAAAAAAGAATGGACCGCTCAATACGCCAAGGCGAAAAAGGCGGGCGACAAGGATTTTCCTAAGTTCCCGACGAGGGCATTTATGGAGTTCAGAAGTGTTAAGACGAAGAATTTCGCAACGCGTGAATCTGCGGACAAATGGTTGGAAAAGCAATCGAAGCGCGTGGATGCCGAAATGACCGTGATGGCAGAGATGATTAAAGAAGCGCAAAAAGCAGCCAAAGGTGCGGCAACGCAAGGTTATGGTAGTCGTGAAGATAAAAAGAAACGTCGCCATGCCGAGAAAACGGATCTGGATGCCGCAGTGAAAGAACATTTGGGCGAAATGGTTGAATTGCAAATGGCATCGATGTTGAAGTACCAACGCCCCGTTCCCCGTATTTTTATTATGGATCCGCTGGCAGGTGCCGAGAAAGACGTGCAGAAGCAGATGGATAAACAGGAAAAAGCATTGGAAGTCTATCGTCAACGTAAGGCTGCCGCGGAAGCGGAAGGCGCAAGTGGCGAATCGGCATCAACAACGACAACGAGTGCAGCGCCTGTTCCTGCTCCCAAAGCCGCCGCTGTTCCTGCTCAATAACGTTAGAACTATTATGCAAAATACAATCCCGATAGTTGACTGGTCTTTGACACAACGCGAAGAAAGCGTTGAACGGTTTTTACAACGTCCGACCTTTGATGTCTCAGCAGAAGCGGCGGCGACGAAGTGCCTGACAGAAATTCGCACGCAAGGCGTAGAAGCGGTGCTGAATGCGTGTCGTCTGTTTGACGGCGCAACGTTGACACGTGAGACGATGCGTATTTCTGATGCTGAATTGCTTGCCGCAGAAGCCGCCTGTGATGAAACGGTGAAACGTGCGATTCATCTTGCGCATGACCGTGTGGCACGTTTTGCAAAGGCTGGAATGCGTCCCGATTGGACGATTCCAACGGCTCATGGCGGACGATTGGGCGAACGTTTTCATGCAATGGATCGGGTCGGTGTTTATATCCCCGGCGGTACTGCACCTTTGGCATCAACTTCCATTATGACCGTGACGCTTGCCAAGGTCGCCGGCGTGAAGGAGATTGTTGCTTGCACGCCGAGCCGTGGCGGACTTGCCGTGAGCGCACCTTTGCTCTATGCATTGAAAGTCGCCGGTGCCACGGAAATCTATCGCGTGGGCGGTATTCAGTCCATTGGCATGATGGCGTATGGTGCCGGAATGGCGCCAGTGGATTTGATTGCAGGTCCCGGCAATGCTTATGTGACGGCGGCAAAACGGCAAGTCTACGGTACGGTCGCCATTGATCAGGTGGCGGGCCCGTCGGAAATTTGTGTTCTTGCGGATCGTGCAGGGAAAGCACCGTGGATTGCCGCAGATTTGTTATCACAGGCAGAGCATGGCAGTGGACTTGAGAAATCGTTTCTCGTCACAGACTCGCGTGCATTTGCTGAAGAAGTGCGGACGGCGGTTCTTGCGCAACTTGAATCGCGTGATCGCCGCGTCATTATTGAGCGGATGTTGACGAATGGCGGAATGTGTTTTGCCGTCGTGCCTAATCTCCAAGAAGACGGCGTTGCTCTTTGCAACCGTTTTGCCGCCGAACATTTGGAACTTCAAGTGGCTGATGCCGAAGCGATATTGCCGCGGATTACCTGTGCGGGCGCGGTGTTTGTCGGGTATTGGACGCCTGAATCGGCGGGCGATTTTGTCGCAGGGCCAAGCCACGTGTTGCCGACGGGCGGCGCGGCGCGGATGTTTAGCGGATTGACGGCTGAAACGTTCCGTCGGCGGAGTTCGTTCGTTGAATTTAGCAAGGAAGATTTAGCCGAAACACGTGAAGCGATTGAAACGTTCGGACGACTTGAAGGGCTTGATGCCCACGCTTACGCTGCTACTGTACGCTTTGAATAATACGCGTGCGTAAAAGAAGAAAGCCCCATCCAGAATGGGGCTTTCTTCTTTTTTATGGCTTTATGCGCTAGCCGATGAAATATTTGGACTTTGGAATCTTACTCAATACGTGAATGACACTCCACGTTGCGGCAAGTGCCAAGAGCGCAACGAGTGGCAACCGTAGTCCGTTCGGGCAGGGAACTTTACTCATCAGATAATAGAAACTCGCGACAAACAGATAGTGCGCGCAATAAATGCCAAACCCGCAGGTGCCAAAATCTTTCAACCACGCGGCAACTTTCGGTGGTGCATACGTGACGTGTCGCGCCAAGAGGAAAATGGCGGACGCCATCATAGCGACAGGGAGGGAGCAATACCAGAAAAAGAGTTCCGCCATTCGTGCCGTACCGTCCGGGCGACCCCACATCCAGTGCGAACCGAATCCGACAATTGCATATCCCACGAGGAAGAGCGGAAGCGCAAGCGCAAGCGTTTTCTTCAATGAAAGTCGTACGTCTTTAAGCAAATGCCCTAAAACGAGGTAGCCGGCGAATCCTGAAAATGCAGTAAACGTCCCCATCGTATTCCAATCACATTGCCCAAGGAGTGCATAGGCTCCCGGAAAATCCTGCGAGGCAAGTCCCGAATAGTTTTCACCGAGAAAGCGCGTCACATAATCGCCTAAGAAAAAAGCGCCTGTGGACGTTTTCATCGCGGCTTCCAATGCCAACGGGAAGAAGTGCAAAACGAGTGTAATCCCCCAAAGACCGAGGAACGCAAGCTTGGCGCGTTGGCTTGCCTGTGCAATCCACGCCGAGAGAATCGGCATAAAGAGATAGAGCCCGATCAGTAGAAAGACGTACCACAGATGAACGGCGTATTGGCTGAATTGAAGCGGAGAGAGTGCGGCACTTTGAACGAATCCAAGTGCCGTCGTCCGCAACGGATTGCCGTAGGGGAAGAACGTGTATTGAATGTCATGTGCGGTCACGCCGAACTGTGTCAGCACCCACGGCATCGCTGCGTAAAAGACGTTCCAAATCAGGAATGGCCACAAAATTCGCCCAATCCGTTTCTTGTAAAACGTCCCCATACCTTCGTGAATCGGCAAGAGCAAAGCACCTGTCATCATCACAAACAGCGGCACACATGGACGTACAAACGATCCCCATACTTCGATCCATAACTTTTGATCTGCCGTGCCATACATCGAGAGCGGATCACATGCGTGAGCGATACACACCAATAACATTGCGAAGATTCGCAACCATGCAATCCATGGAACAAACGTGTGCGAGTTCGGAGAGACAAGCGTAGGGGGTGTCATAAAGGAGCCTTTTGTGTAGTGATATTAAAGGTTAAGAAGCCGTTGAGCATTGCCGCCCATAATGGCTTCAAGCCGTTCAGGCGGAAGCCCCCATGAAGCAATCTTTGCAGCTTGTTCGCCGGGACGCGACCATGGCCAATCACTCCCGAAAAGCACGCGATCTTGCGGATGCTCACGCGCAAAACGTTGAATCACAGACTCAACGCCGCCATTGGGCTGATAGGAGAGATCTACATAAACATTCCGTCCCAACAAAAGTCGTTCCGCATCAGAGGTTCGCCATGCTGCACAGTGCGCACAAATAAAGTGAAGGTCCGGAATGTCATGGATCAGCTTGAACACCATATAAGGCGAAGCCATTTCTTTTCGACCAAAAGAAATGTCGCATCCGGTATGACACAACACCGGCATATTCGCCTCCGCGCACGCACCCAAGAGCCGGTGCATTCGTTTATCACTCAACGGTACACCTTGAAAGAACGGATGAAGTTTAATCATCTTCGCCCCTAATTCGATGAGCGTCTTTAAGTGTTCGCGAAAATCAGGATCTGACGGGTGTAACGACGCACACGGAATTACCCGTTGCTGTGCCTCTTCACCATACGCACCACTCTTCAATGCTGAAAGGAACTTCACCATATAGTGATACTGTTCTGGACGCACCGCAATCGGGCAAATTGCAAAACGGTCGAACCCGTCCTCCCGTTCCTGCCGTACTAAATCGGCAATCGTGCCATCGCCTTGTGGAATAACGGGACAATCCCGACGCGCCTTCTCCTGAAGATCGGCAATGATTTCTGCCGCTTGGTGTGCAGGGAACGTGTGGGTGTGGATATCAATTTTCATGCGACTCTTTTCTCTCTTGGAAACACTGGAAAGCACAATGATAAATCGGATCGCCTTTTGCAAGGAAAAGACGCTCGAAATCCGTTTGTTCATCTTCCTCACGGAGGAGCACCGGAATCGGTTCAAATCGTACATCTTCTGTTAAGTAACAGAGCATCTCTTTGAAATATTCTTCGTGATCCGTTGAAATATAAATCTTTCCATTCGGAACTAAAACGCGTGCAAGAGACGTACATAAATCTTGTTGGAAAAAGCGATTGCGATGATGTCGACGCTTCGGCCATGGATCGGGGAAAAAGAGATACAACGTATTCAAGCAATGATCCGGCAACA
>JAVVWU010000057.1:0-9495 GCA_036651955.1 Kiritimatiellia bacterium | reverse complement strand
GGAGATGTTATCTATCTAAAATCCCTCAATAATGAGTACAAACTTGATATAAAACAATAACGACCACACAAGGGTATTTCTACTCTTGCATGGTCGTTTTACGTTTGCACCGCTTGAAGGTGTCGTTTAAAATTTACTTGTTATTGTAAATCGCTAAGTGAGCCTGCCAGAGAGCGGCTCTTTTGTGTAGATTACAGCGGTTAAATAGCGAGCTTTACCAAAGAGGTGAGGATACAAACATTCTCTCCATCCGAAGAGAGTAATGCGCGCGAAGTCGAAAAAGACGTCCATTCGCCCTCTTGGCAAATGCGAATCTTCCCGGGCGGACAGGCGGCAACAATCGGTTCATGCCGAGCCATAATTCCGAGATATCCGACCATGGTGCGCACCTCGAGAGAGGAAATTTGCCCCTCAATAAAAATCCCGGAAGGCGTTTCAATTCGGAATGGAAATGTATTGGACATGAGCGTCTCAATCCCTTACTTCGTCATCGTTTGAGCTTTTGCTCTTACGTCATCAATGGAGCCTGCCATATAGAATGCCGCTTCCGGCAACTCATCGCACTTTCCATTCAAGATTTCAGCAAACGAACGAATGGTGTCTTCAAGCTGAACAAACTTTCCGGGGATACCGGAGAACTTTTCTGCCACGTGGAACGGTTGCGAAAGCAAACGTTCAATCTTACGCGCACGGGCAACCGTCATCTTGTCCGTTTCAGACAGTTCATCCATACCCAAAATGGCAATAATGTCTTTCAACTCTTTGTTGCGTTGGAGCAGTTGCTGAACACCGTTGGCGACGCGCATATGCTCTTCACCGACAATTTCAGGGGTCAGCATGGACGAAGTCGAAGAAAGAGGATCTACGGCAGGATAAATGCCCTTCTCAACGATTGCACGCGAGAGTTCCGTCGTCGCATCAAGGTGAGCAAACGTCGTCGCAGGCGCAGGGTCTGTATAGTCATCAGCAGGGACATACACCGCTTGCACGGAAGTAATGGAGCCCGATTTGGTCGAAGTAATACGTTCCTGTAATTCACCCATTTCCGTCGCGAGAGACGGTTGGTAACCGGCTGCAGACGGAATGCGCCCGAGCAATGCGGACACTTCCGACCCTGCCTGTGTAAAACGGAAAATGTTATCAATGAAAAGCAGTACGTCCTGATTCATCTTATCACGGAAATATTCGGCAACCGTGAGCGCCGAAAGCGCAACGCGCGAACGCGCACCGGGCGGTTCATTCATCTGACCAAACACCATCGCCGTTTTATCCAAAACGCCAGCATCTGCCATTTCCTTGTAAAGCGATGTACCTTCACGTGTACGTTCGCCGACCCCCGCAAACACAGAATAGCCGCCATGTCCCATCGCAATATTGTGAATAAGCTCCTGAATCAAAACCGTCTTACCGACACCGGCACCACCAAACAAACCAATCTTACCACCGCGACGATAAGGCGTAAGCAAATCAATGACCTTAATCCCGGTTACAAGGATTTCGGTTTCCGGATTCTGCTCTGTAAATCCGGGAGCATCACGATGAATGGAGTCACGCTGATCGCACACGATCTCACCCCGTCCATCAATGCCCTCACCGAGAAGGTTCATGACACGCCCTAACGTTCCCTTGCCCACCGGCATCGTCATCGGTTGACCTAAATCTTTAACCTTCGCACCACGGACAAGACCAATCGTGGACCCCATCGCAATCGCACGTACACGGCAGTCACCGAGATGTTGCGCAACTTCCATAACAAGATTATCGGGCTGATCATTCAGCAACGGATTGGTTGTACGCAAAGCCGTTTGAAGACGTGGACGAATACCACTTTCAAACTCCACGTCCACCACCGCGCCGAGTACTTGAAGAATATGCCCGATGTTTTCAGGCAATGATGTTGTAGCTGCAGATTGAAGATCCGTCATAGCTTCCTCTTCTATTTGAGTGCTTCCGCACCAGAGACGATTTCAGAAAGTTCATTGGTAATCGCCGCTTGCCGTGCACGATTACGCCGCGTCTTAAGATCTTTTTCCATGGCATTGAGATTCGTCGTCGAATTTTCCATCGCCATTACACGTGCCGCCAATTCCCCTGTCGCGGAATGAAGCATCGCATAGTAGAAAGAAAGCTGAATCCAAAGATAGACAATCGTTTCAAGAAGCGTATCATCATTGGGTTCAATCAGCCGTGGCAACGGTTGAGGCTTGACCTCAACTTTGGGGCGCGGGGGGCGTGCATCGGGAAGTAACCGTTCAACCTGACAATCATTCGTCATGGAGTTCACGTAATGATTGGAGATGAGCCAGATCTCATCATACATTCGCCAATGGAAGGTGCGCATCACAAATTTGGCGACAGCATCCGAATCTTTCACATCGGGATGTGGCACGGCAGGGAAAACACGAAGCCGCGTAGGATATTCGGACTTCAATGCCGTATAAGCTTTCTGCCCGACATAGAGATGATCAATCTTTTTCGGCTCACGTGCCGCCTGTTGCAGATGAAACTCTTTAACCGCACGAACAATTGCACTATTAAATCCGCCACACAAACCACGGTCGGCGCTCATCACGACCAACAAAATACGGCTCTTCTTTTCCGGCGGAGCGAGAACAAGCCGATGTGAAGCAAAACGCGGCTGGCGAATAACATTCGAAAGCGTCGCCAGCTCACGCGTGAACGGTTCGGGCTTCAACAGATCACTTTGCACACGATGCAAATGCGATCCGGCAACAAGTTTCATCGTACTGGTGACACGACGCATACTTGCCATAGACGCCAAACGTTCGTTGAACTCGCGAAGACTGGGCATAGTTACTTCCTAATTTGGAAGGAGGTAAACGTCTCTTCCATCAAAGCATCCAAAAGTGACTTAAGCTCGTCATCCAACACCGCGTTGTGATGAAAACGCTGAGCATAAGATTGACCTGTTTGTGTCGTATCAATCGCAGCAAAAAGCGTCTTAAATGCCTCGGGGAGACGTGACTCTGGAATACTGATCAGCCACTTATTCGTCCCGGCATACAGTAACGCCACTTGATGTGAAACCGCCATCGGACTACTCGGCATTTGCCGGATTGAACACATCAATGCACGACCTACCGCAAGCTGTTCAAGTGTCGCGGCATCCAAATCAGAAGAGAAACTCGTGAAAGCTTCCAATTCGCGATACTGCGCAAGCAGCACACGCAAAGGTCCTGCCACCTTTTTCATGGCCTTCAACTGTGCATCACCGCCCACACGTGAGACCGAGATGCCGGGATTGATTGCAGGGCGTTGACCTTCATGGAAGAGACTGGCCTCAAGGAAAATCTGACCGTCTGTAATGGAAATCACGTTCGTCGGAATATAAGCGGAAATATCATTCGCTTGCGTTTCGACGATCGGGAGCGCAGTCATACTTCCGCCCCCCTTTTCATCCGACAGCTGCGCCGCACGTTCAAGCAAACGGCTGTGGAGATAGAAGACGTCGCCGGGGAATGCCTCACGTCCCGGCGGACGGCGCAGCAACAGCGACATTTGGCGATAAGCTTGCGCGTGTTTCGTCAAGTCATCATAAATCACCAATGCGTGTTCGCCACGGCACATCCAATATTCCGCCATGGCACATCCGGCATAAGGCGCAAGATATTGCAACGGTACAGGCTCCGAAGCATTCGCCAAAATAATGGTCGTATAGGTCATCGCTCCGACCTCTTCCAATTGCTTATGAAGAGAGGCAATCGTTGAAAGCTTTTGACCGATGGCGACGTAGAAACAGTGCACGTCACCACCCTTTTGATTCAAAATAGTATCAATCGCAATCGTTGTCTTACCGGTCTTACGATCGCCAATAATCAGTTCACGCTGTCCACGTCCGATCGGCGTGAGAGCATCAATCGCCACAAGTCCCGTCTGAAGCGGTGTATCGACATTCTTACGCTCGATAATAGATGCCGCCGCCGTTTCCACCGGCATCATCTCTGCGCCCACAATAGCGCCCTTGCCGTCCAAAGGCCGCCCCAAAGCATCTACGACACGTCCCGTCAGTGCTGGACCGGCAGGAACCGACACCACGCGTCCCGTACGATGAAACCGATCACCTTCGCGCACTTTTACGTCACTGTCCAAGACGGCGATTCCAACGACATCTTCTTCAAGATTAAGTGCCAGTCCAGCAACACCGCTCTCCGTTTCCACGAGCTCATTGTACATGACATTACTTAATCCATCGACACGTGCAATCCCATCGCCGACACTCAGTACCGTTCCAAATTCAGTCGTATCAATAGCCTTATCGGTCTGTTCCATGCGTTGCCGCAAAAGTGCCGAAAGTTCATCAGGTTTCAATTGAGTTTTCATAAGCAATCCTTATTCGACATGCACAAAAGCGTTACGCAGTCGCCGTAAACGCCCTGCAAGCGAACCGTCAATCTGTTTATTCCCTGCGCGAATGATCATTCCAGCCGTAAGACGTGGCTCAATCGCTGTTTTAATTTCAGTGAGCGGACCATACGTTTCTTTCGCACGCGCCGTCAGTAACGCAAGCGTCTCTGCCGATGGTGCCGTTGCAAAAGAGAAACTTACTTTGACACGTCCGAGTGCGCCATCGGCAAAACGGCGAAAGACACGAACAATCAGCGGAATCGTTGACAAAAGCCCATTCACCGAAAGCGCCTCAAGCATCACGATCGTCTGCGGTGCCATGGTGTCACCCCACAGGCAATCAATCGCCTCTCGGTGCCCTGCACGTGGCAGGCTGTGGAAACTGTTGCACCAGTCGCGCAGCTCCTTGCTTCCTTGCCATTGCGCATTCAACGCCTCAATGTCACCACAGATACGATCAAGCAAACCGAGATCCTGTGCGGCGGACACGAGGGCTCGCGCATACGGTCTTGCAGTTTCCTCATCGTTATACATCTTAGAATTTCACCTCGGCAGCAATCTTGTCTTGATACGATTGCCGTTGTTCATCTGTTAAGAGACCGGGAAGCATACGCGCAAGCGCAGATGCGATTTCTCCGCCCGCCTGTTCATTGAGATGCTGAATCATATCAATGCGTTCCTCAGCAATGCGCAGCGCTGCGGTCTTTTGCTTCTCGGCAATCAATGCACGTGCTTCTGCTTCCATTTCAGCAATATGCTGTCGTGAAGCAATCGCCAACGCATCGGCTTTTGCATGTGCCTGATGTTCGGCATCGGCGAGAATCTTGCCGCTCGTGAGTTCGGCTTCGGCGGCGGACTTTCGTGCCGTTGCGGCATCTTCAAGCGCGCCTTTGATTTCCGTCTCGCGTTCTTCGATAAAGTTCAAGATCGGTTTCCAGAGAAGCTTACCGAGAACGATTGCCGCAATGAGAAATGCAATCCACGTTAGCAGAACGACCTGTCCATCAAAACCCATGACGGCGCCGTTATCCGCTGTCTCCACCGATTGTTCTGTTATTTGTTCGGTCGGCTCCATGGCAACGACCTTACTTCAAGAAGCAAATCACCATCGCGAAAAGCGCGACACCTTCAACCAGTGCGGCAGCAATCAACATTGCCGTCTGCAATTTTCCGGCAATCTCAGGCTGACGTGCCATGCCCTGAAGCGCTGCCATAGCAATCATTCCGATACCAATGCTAGCACCTACAACTGCGAGACCTGCACCCATTGCACTCATGCTCATAGTGAACTCCTCTTTAATGTTCGGGATGAACCATCATCCCTGTAAAAATAGTCGCCAACATCGTAAAGACATACGCCTGTAAAAAGGCAACGAAAACTTCGAGAAAGTAGAGACAGACGGCGATAAGAATCGAAGGCGTCGCCACCGCACCCACAATCGCAGTCAATGAAATCATCGAATACAACACAATGTGTCCACCCATCATGTTGGCAAAAAGTCGAATTGTTAAAGCAAACGTCCGCGTGAGGAGCGACACTATCTCCATCACAAACATCAATGGACGCATCGCCTTCGGAAGTCCGCCCGGAACAAATGCCGAGATAAATCCCTTCACGCCGCCGGCACGCACCGTTACCGTCAATGCCACCGAAAGAAAGATTAACGCCAATGCCGCCGTCACATTGATATTCCCCGTCGCACAAGTAAAGACAGGAATCAACCCCAACAAGTTCGCCATCAAAATGAAAATGAATGTGGTGCAGAAATAAGGCACATACTTCTTCCCTGCCTTACCGCCAAAATTCGGATACACCATCTCATCGCGAATAAAAAGGACATATTTCTCAAGCACGATACCGAACCCACGCGGTAGCTGACCAATCTGCCGCCGACCGACAAACGCAAGGATACACAGCAGAAGCGTCAAAACAATCAGCATCGTTGCATCAAAATGGAAAATCGCTAAGGTGTCATGCCCAAGATCTGAAAGCCAATTTTTGTGCGTGATAGCATCCAACGTGCCCCAGTGGTGTAACACGTCTTTTTGTACAAATTCTAAAAATGCTTCCAGCTTCTCTTGCATAACTCTGATTCGACCTTATGAATTACAAAAGAAAACGTAGTATAGGCTGATAGAGATGCAATCGTCAATCAAAATCTTCCTACCTATTCTATAGCGCGCGTATACGTACGTACACGTGCGCTATAGAATAGGTAGGAAGATGTAAATTTAGTAGCGGAAAAATGAAGGCGTTCTTGGCTCACCAAGAACGCCTCACACACGTTGCGTTGCTCTCGCAATTAGAAATGATTAAACGGCAGCGAATGCAACGTATTGCCCGTCGCGTCAGAGCCGTCAGGAGAAGCCGCTTGCTTTTGAAGTACAAAGCCTAATGCCAACAACACCAGAATAGATGCGGCGGCAGCCACAATGCCAATAATGGTCATCACTTTCGATTGTGGCGCCTGTGGCTGAGAAAGGGGAAACGACTCATCCAACGGCTCCAGTCCGTCGTCCGAAAGCGAATCTAACGGCTCAAGCGTTGCCTCTTCATCAGACGCCTTCCCCGCATCCTTCTTCAACGAAAGCGTCGGACGACGAAGCTTAATCGTCTTTTCCTCGCTCGGCGCAACGGCGTCGGGAACAGGGCTCATCGGCGCTGACGTCGTCGGTTTAGGAGCTGTTGGAGTCGAGCGTTTCAGCTTAATCGTTTTCTGTGTCGTATTTTCAAAAGGTGCATTCGTTTGAATACCGCCCAAGACCGTATCCAAAGCAATACGCGCAGTTTTAGATTTCGCCGCTTGCGAATCAGAAGGAACAGGCTCAGCAGACGCACTGACGGGGCGCAACTTAACCGTCTCATTTCCACCACGGCTTATCGGCATCATTTCTGGTGACAGTTCAATTCGAGACGTTTGCCGTTTCGCTTGCTGAGCAACATTCTCAACCGGTACTTCGTCAGTTGCGACTTCCGTGGCAGCCATCGGAGCAGAAACACTCTCGGGGGCAGCCGCTGGCATCACCTCCGCAGCGGTCGGAACAGAGGTCGCAGCGGTCGCCACCGGGCGAGCACCTACGGGACGCAACTTAATCGTAATCTTACGCGGTTCTGCCATGATTCACTCCTTAAAACTGACTAACAATGAGGAAGTATACGAGCCTAAACAGCCATAACTTCGGTTTCTTTCGCCTTAAAATCGGCATCGACTTTGCCAATCTTGGCATCCGTCAACTTCTGCACATCATCAAGCCCCTTCTTACACTCATCTTCTGAAATCTTCGTGTCCTTCTGAAGAAGCTTAAGCGTATCATTGGCATCGCGACGGACATTACGAATGGCGACGCGGCACTCTTCCGCCTGCCCCTTTGCCGTCTTCACAATTTCTTTACGACGTTCCTCATTCAATTCTGGCAATGTAATGCGGATAAGACGCCCGTCATTACGCGGTGTCACACCAAGGTTTGCCGCCAAAATGGCTTTTTCAATATCTGCCATCACACCGGGATCAAACGGCGAAATCGTAATTTGACGAGGCTCAGGAGTCGAGATGTTTGCCATATCGCGCAACCGCGTCGGGACACCATAATAAGGCACTTGGAGAGAATCGACGAGTGCAGGCGAAGCCTTGCCCGTACGCAAACCCGAAAAACGTTCTTTCAAAGAAACAATGGCTCCATCCATACGAGCCGTTGCGTCTTTTAATACCTCTTGAGCAGTATTCATAGGGAGTCCCTCTCGAATTGAATTAGTCGGCGACAAGCGTGCCGAGCGTCGTTTCGCCACACGCAATACGCGTGAGAGCTTCAGAATTGTGAAAATCAAAAACAACAATTGGAATATGATTGTCTTGGCACAGCGCAAACGCCGCAGCATCCATCACCTTCAGCCGCTTCGCAAGTGCCTCCTCGCAAGACAACGTGACATAACGGATCGCCGCACGATTTTTCTCGGGGTCTTCGGTATAAACACCGTCCACTTTCGTTGCTTTGAAAAGGGCATCCGCCTCAATCTCCGCCGCACGTAACGCCGCGCCGGAATCTGTCGAGAAAAAGGGATTACCCGTCCCTCCTGCAAAAATAACAATCGTACCGGAAGAAAGCAGTTCTTTTGCTCTTCGCGCATTAAATGGCAGCACCACTTGAGGCATTTGCTGCGCGGACATCACCACCGCAGGCGTCCCGATGACCTCTAAAGCATTCTGCACCGCAAGCGCATTGATAATTGTGGCGAGCATCCCCATCGTGTCACCCAACACGCGATCCGTACCTTGTTGAGAACCGGCAAGCCCACGGAAAATATTGCCGCCGCCAAGAACAAGACCGACTTCAACGCCTAACTTCGTCAATGCGGTTAACCGCTGCGCGACATCTGCCAAAACCGATGCGTCATGACACGCCGAGGAATGCCCTTTCAGCACCTCGCCACTTAACTTAAGCAAAATTCTTTTGTACTTAATCTGCATAGTTCATCGCTTCCTCGTATTTACAAATTTAATTATAAGCTAAACGACAGCCAATGGCAAGATGCTTTCAACGTTTTAGACTGTCCATCATAGGTTAATTAACGGAAGCGTGTGACTTTTCACTCAGTATTGACAAAACGAAAGTTTCTACATACAATGAACACATCAAATAATTTTGATACGAGGTACGAAGTTGGAAAACAGGCAGAAGAAAAACGCGAACGTATTTAGAGCTTTTTGCGATGATAAACGCCTTGCGATCTTAGAACTCCTACAAGAGGACGAAAAGTGTGCGTGCGCCTTAATTGATGCGCTCGAGATTAGTCAATCGTGCTTGTCTTATCATATGAAAATACTCTGTGAGTCGGGTGTGGTAGAAGCGCGGCAAGAGGGCAAATGGACACACTATAAAATAAGTGAGCAAGGTGGCAATGCTGCAATAGAACTTTTGAAAGTCATTCTATGCCACTCTCAACCATGCAGAAAAGGTTCTGCGAGCGCGACTAAAAGCCATCGCATTACAAAGGATATTATTGAGCACAAGACTCAGCTTTATTGACATGAAACCGAGGAGATTTATCTGTGCAACTCATTCAAACTCTATGGGATTTCTTTCAAGGGCAACTTCTCGGGATGAAGTGGCTCAATGAACTTATCGGGAGAG
>JAVVWU010000056.1:0-9720 GCA_036651955.1 Kiritimatiellia bacterium | reverse complement strand
CCCAAAAACGCCAAATCGGGTACATATAGGTGGTGATGTGTACCCAAAAGTGCCAAATCGGGTACGATGGGTGATGGCGTTAACCCGCTTCGCCTTTCGGGTACGATCGTGGCGTATCGTTGACGCTTGTCGAAAGTGTCGCGGCGCTGTGTTATTCTATTCGTATGGAATTTACAGAGGAAAATGCTCCACTCCATGTGTTGACAGAGGAGTTTCGTATTACCGCAGACGAATGTCTTACCGGATTGCAGGCATCGTTGCCGGCGTTAACGAATTTCTTGCAGGAGATTGCTGCCGTTCATGCCGATGCGTTGGGAATCGGACTTCAAACGTTGCAGGAGGCAGGGTTTACGTGGATGTTGGGGCGACTGTCGGTGCGACTGTGGTCGGTGCCGCGGTGGAATGATTCGGTAAAGGTGACGACTTGGCCGAGTGGCGCGCGCGGACGGTTGCGTGCGGAACGTCAGTTCGTGATGGAGTCGATGACAGGGGAGAGGCTGTTGGAGGCGTCAAGTGAGTGGTTGTATGTGGATTTCAAGGCGCAACGGCTGGCGAAGCTTCCGGACGCTATTTTGGCATTGTCGCGCGCCGGATCAATGGCGTTTGGATTGTGTGAAGCGCGTTTAGGCGCGGTTTCGCCGGAAACGCCGCTGATTGCGGAGGCGACGTTCCCCGTTCGCCGGAGTGAGATTGATGCAAATCTTCATGTGAATAATGTGCATTATACGGAATGGATGCGCGAGACGTTGCCCGAGGAACGGTTTTTCGCCGGCGTGCCGAAGCTTTACGAGATTGAGTATCAGCAGGCGGCGAAGTGGGGTGATGTGGTGACGGCGCGAACGTATGATTTGGGCGCGTCAATCTATGCGCATACGGTGACGCGGGCGGATGGCGTTTCTTTGGCACGGGCGCGAACCGTCTATTGAGTGGATGTGTGCTGCAAGTCGCCACTTTTATATTTCCGCTTTCTCCCTTTTTGAGTGTGACTTTTTTGCTATGATTAGGCAGATATGAAACGGTTAACTTCTTTTCTTTTTGTAGCTTTTGCGGCGAGTGTTGCATTTGCCCAAGGGCAGATTATCAAGGTTGATGTGACAGGCATTTCGAAGCAGTCGTTGTCGATGGACGGCGCTACAGGAACAGGCTCTGCCGGTCAACTTTATTTAACGGTTTTACGGAACGATTTATTGCGCAGCGGCTGGTATAACCTCAAGCCGAATGGACAGGTGCAAGTGACAGGAAATGTCACTGGCAGTGCCGATGCGGCGAGTTCGCTAATGGTGGCGTGGACCGGTAAACGGTTCGCGTGGACGCGTACGGCAACGGAAGCGGCAATCCGTCGGCAGGCGCACGAATTGGCAGATGCGATTGTCGGTGCGACGACGGGAGAGAAAGGTTTTGCGCAGAGCCATTTTGCATTGGTGCGTCGTGGCGGAAAGACGCGCGATGGACAGAATGCCGACGATCTTTTCGTATGTGATTATGATGGTCACAATCTTCGCCGTTTGACGTCAGATGGTGCGGCGATTGTGGGACCGCGTTGGGCGCCGGACGGAAAGTCGGTGTACTTCACGAGTTACAAGCTTGGATTTCCTGCCGTCTTTCGTGCCGACCTTCAAGGACGCGTGGTGCGGTTGGCAAATTTTCGTGGACTGAATACAGGCGCGGTGCCGTCGCCGACCAATGCGAATCAACTTGCCATTATTCTTTCGCATCAGGGCAATCCGGAACTCTATGTGATGAATGCGACAACGCAAGGGCTTACGCGCTTGACATCGACGAAGTTTGCCGCCGAGGCCAGCCCGTGCTGGTCGCCTGATGGACGGCGGATTTGCTATGTCAGCGATGTGGCGGGATCGCCGCAACTTTACATTGTCGATGTGGCAACGAAGCAGTCGCGCCGATTGACGTTGCAAGGCGGCGAGAATGTGCAACCGGACTGGGGCAAGAATGGGATTGTCTTTGCGACGAAACGGCGTGCGCCTTATCGTATCGCTACGATCAATCCCGATGTCGGCGAGAAGAGCGTGCGCCTGTTGACGCCGCTCAACGATCAATATGAATCACCTTCTTGGGCGGCGGATGGACGTCACGTGGTGGCATCACGCGCACAAGGTGGTTCTTCTTCCATTTGGGTCATTGATGCCGCCGAAAAAGGCGATGCACCTTATCAAGTCTTCTCTGGCAGCGGGCTTTGGCTGAACCCTGCTTGGAGTAAGTGAGTCTTGTCTCAGTTCAAACAAATAAAGGAAATCTATCATGCGCACTTCTCTTGTATTAACGCTGTTAACGGTTGCGACGCTTCTCGTCTCGGGTTGTTCTCGCAAGGGGGCTGGTGGTGCTGACGATGCGTTGCTTGCCGGTGGCGGTGGCGATGATGTTTTGATCAATGCCCATGATCCGAATGCAATGGGTGGCGATGCGGCAGGTGCTTATGGCGAACGTTTTGAAGATACGCGTGAACGGATAAACGATTCCGGACTGGAAGCTTTGCTCTTTTCGTTTGACTCGTACACGTTGCCCTCGGATGAAATTCACAAAGCCGATGCCGCCGCGCAGTATCTCATGAGCAATCCCAACTATGTCATGATTGTTGAAGGGCATTGCGATGAGCGCGGATCCAACGAATACAACTTGTCCCTTTCGGAACAGCGTGCGATTGGCGTGAAAGACTATATGGTTTCTCTCGGGATCGATACGAATCGCATCCAGACGCGTGCTTTTGGTGAAGAGAAGCCTGCGAATCCGGGACACGAGGAAGAGTCTTATCACCAGAATCGTCGCGCTGAATTTGTTCCGTACAAGTAGTCGCGGAAGTGCGGTGCGCCGCACGCAAAGAGCTTGTCGCGGATAGCGCAGGCGCACGTGTCGGCATCGTTGGGGGGCTCTCCTTCTACGATGCCTTTGATTCTACACGAAGCGAGGTCTCATGTCGTTTGTAGAAACGCTCATTATATTGATTGTCGCGATGATCGTCGTCGGCCCGAAAAGGATGCCGGAGATGGCGCGTAAAATCGGCAAATGGATGGGCGTTCTCCGTCGCGCAGGAGATGAGTTCAAGCGGCAATTGATGACGATGGATCAGGCGGCGGAGTCGCAATTTTCTGCGGCTGAAAGTCAATTAGATCAACTGCTCCCTGCCGATGAGGAAGCGTTGTCGGAAGAGAGCGGCGAGCCGGTTGAAAACTATGCGCCCAATGAACTTCCGCCGATGTACTCTTTAGAAGAGTTAGGCGAAGCTGTTCCGGGCGGACTTCCGCCCGATCCGGTCGCACTCAATACTCCCGAGCCTCCTGTAACGTCGGAACCGGCGGCGCCGTCCGCCGTTGCAACCGTCGAGGAAGAGAAGGAGGCGAACCATGGCAATGCCTAAAACGCGTGTGCGTAAACTCTTCCGTGATACTTTTACCGAAACAGAACACGATCGAATCGTTGAAGATGCGCTCGATCCGCCACGTCCTTTCATTGAACATTTTATCGACTTGCGTAATTGCATCGTGCATTGTGCGTTGGCATGGGTTGTGGCGATGCTGATCATTGCGCCTTTTTCGCCGCAGGTGATCGCGCTTTTGCAACAGCCGCTTCAAGTCTCCGGACTTGCCGATCAAGGCTTGCAAGTGCAAGGCTTGGAAGTCGGTATCGGATTTTCTCTTTTTATGACGACGATGTTATGGGGCGGAACGATTTTGTCGTTGCCGGCGCTTCTCTATTTTATTTTTCAATTCGTCTTTCCCGGACTTCGCAGGCATGAACGCAATCTCATTCGCTTTACGTTGGGAACCGGCGTGGTGCTTTTTGTCGGCGGTGTATGGATGTGCTTTAGTTTCACGTTGCGATTGGCGCTGCGGGCGCTGATGGAAATCAATACGTGGATGAATATAAAAGTCACGATCTTGCAAGCGGAGGCATATATTTCTTTTGTGTTGAAAGTGCTGCTTGCGTTCGGATTGGCGTTTCAATTCCCGTTAATTCTTTTGGTGTTGGGCTGGCTCGGGATTATTTCTTCGCAAACGTTACGCAAAAGGCGCGGGTTTGCCATTATTGCAATCTTTGTTGTGGCGATGTTCTTAACGCCGCCCGATCCTTTATCGCAAATTATTATGGCAGTGCCAATGTGTATTCTTTATGAGATTACTATTTTTCTGGTGCGCTTGCGTGAGTCGATGAGTGCCGCAACGACGGCATAAGGAGTAGTGATGGGCTTTGAATCTGGTGCGATGACGTTTCGTTGTTTTTATCTTTCTCGGGTGTTCGAGCCGGAGAGTTTGGAACTCTTTGCCAAACGTCGTCTTCCGCCATTGGAGACATTGACGGGCGAACAGTCGTTGCACGGTTGGACCGGTCCGAGTCATGCGCTGGATCTTGATTTCTCGGAAGAACATTGCTGTGAACGTCCTTATCTTCATTTTTCGCACGTGACGGCAGAGAAGAAAATTCCGCCTTCGACGTTGCGCGCCCATTTGAAGCTGGAGCTTGAAATCGAACGCAAGGCGCGCGATTTACTCTTCCTTCCGCGGCAAGTAAAAACGGAAGTGAAAGAACGCGTGGTTGCCGATCTTATTCGCCATACGTTGCCGAGCTTCGGATCGATGGAGTGCGTCATTGATATGGAGGGGCAACGGCTTTTTGCCTCTGCAATGGCAGATCGCGCCGTGGAACTTCTGGCACCTTTTTTCCGCGAAACGACCGGATGTATGCCGGTGATGATGTTGCCGGAATCGGCGGCATTGCGACGGAAGAATGTTGATGTCAATACGTTGGAACCGGGCAATCTTTCGCCGAATGAGAAATTACCTCAACCGGTGGAACCGACGTTGGGACTGGACTTTTTCACGTGGCTTTACTGGTTTTGGGAAAAAGGCGGCGGGACGTTTCAGATGGGAAAAGAGCTTTGCGGAATGATGTTTGAAGGTCCTTTCCTTTTCACCGCCGCAGATATGCCCGGATGCCACGAGACGGCTTTGCGCAATGGAACGCCGCAAGACTCTCCCGAATTTGGCACGGCACTTTGGAATGGTAAACTCCTGCGTCGTGCGAAGCTCACGTTGACGCGCGGCGAGTTGATTGTTTCGGCAGGCGTTGATGGCGCAGACTTCTCATTCCGTTCGGTGAAGCTTCCGAAGCGTGGTAAGAAGGAGCGTCCCGACAGTGCCGATGAAATGCCCTCTGCGGCAAAGGCGGCGCGTGAAGCGGCGCCGGTACAGGAAGAAGAAGCTCCTGTGACGCTCTTTGAGCGTATGCGTGCAATTGATTTTTATGTTGATGCTTTTCTTTCACTGTTCGATCAGTACCTTGATCTCCGTGCCAATCCTTCGGCGTGGCACGGTGCATTATCGGAATTGCACGCGTGGATTGCCCATCGTGCAGGAGAGAAGCTTTAACACGTGTTAGAAATTTACGAGCGTGCTACGTGCCGTCTTGTAAGAAAAAAAGGACAAGATCATGAATACTCACCTTCATCTTTTCACCATAGGACGGAGCGTCCTGTGTGCTTCGGCGTTGCTGTGTTCGGCAGTGGTCGGCGCACAAAGTCCGGAATTACAGGCTTCACGTCAAGCGCGAAGTGTTCATTTGACGTATGAGGGCTATACGCTGCCGGCGCAGATTATCTCCGTGGAAGCGACGCCGGAACAAGTGTATCCGGGTACGTACTTGTGCTTATTGGGTTTCAACGGCGGTTATGCCGGTATACAGGAATTTGCCAACGGGAAACACGTTGCAATCTTTTCGGTGTGGGATCCCGGTGATCCTTTCAACTTTTCTGCGCACCCGGATGAAGTCGCTGAACATATGCGCACGAAAATCCGTTATACCGGTAAAGACGTTGAAAACTCACGTTTCGGTGGCGAAGGTACAGGCGGAAAGTCGATGATGCCGTTTGCATGGGAAGTGGGCAAACCGGTTCGTATGGCAATCTCAATGGCTCCCGATGGAGAGTATCGCACGGCGTATACGTGTTGGATTTGGATGGCAGAAACGCAGACGTGGTTCCGTATGGCAACGTTTTCGACGATTATTGATCCGAATAAGGGGCGCCTGTCGGTGGCCTATTCGTTCCTTGAGGACTTCTTGCGGAATGTTGAAAGCAAGAACCATATCCGCCGTGCGCGTTTCTCTCGCGCCCTCACTTATGCCAATGGAAAATGGTCGGCGTGTACGCAAGCCGTTTTCTCGGGAGATTCGAATTTGCTGAAGACGATTGATGCCGGTCCGCTTGCGGATGGATTTTGGTTGCAAACGGGCGGCGATACGACGAATGTCACGACGAAGCTGTGGCAGAAGGCGAAGCCGACCGGTCCGATCGTTGTTTCAGAAGCGGAGAAGGCGATTCGCGCAAAACTCGTGAAGGCGATTGCGGACGTCAAGCTTGACGCAGAAACAAGCACTGTCGAAGCCGTAAAGAAATAGAGATGATATGCAAAAGAAGAGGAGCATGAAAGATCGGAGGGAACGGCGATGAGATATGCCGTTCTTGCCGATATTCATGCGAATCTTCCGGCGCTGGATGCGGTCATTGCCGATGCGTTGCAACATCACGTCGGACATTTCGTTTGCCTCGGTGATATCGTAGGGTATGGACCGCAACCGGTCGAGGCGGTGGATCGGGTTTTTGCATTGACGCCGTCCATTTGTCTCGGTAATCACGATGCCGCCGCCTGTGATCTCCTCAATCCGTCGCTTTTCAACACCTTTGCCCGCGAGACTGCCGAACGTGCGCACTTAGCGCTTTCGGAAGACGTGCGGGCGAAGCTCTGCGACTTGCCGTATATTCTTGAAGGAGACGGATTCGCCTGCGCGCATAGCGGATTCGTTTCTCCCGAACGGTTCTATTATCTCGAAGATAAAAAGGACGCGATGTTGAGCTTGGAAGCGCAACGCGACGTTCCGCTTTTATTTGTCGGTCATACACATGCGCCTTGTCTTTTCGCCTATGATCCGAAAGGGCGCATTCGCAAACTTCCGCCGGCAGATTTCTCGCTCAATCCGCAATGGCGTTATGTCGTGAATCCGGGGGCGGTCGGATTTCCGCGCGGGAACGATTTAGGTGCGACCTATGTCATTTACGACTCCATCACGCGGCGCATTGTCTTTCGGCACGTTCCCTATGATTTAGCCGCATACCGTTTGGCGATTGTACGCAACGGCTACAACCTTTTGAACTATTGGTTCCTTTCTCCCTCGGCACGCCGTTTGCGAACGGAACAGGCGTTTTTGCAACCGCCCGCTTCGCCTGCCGAAGGACTTGTGACGGCATGCGGTAAAAGAGGATTTCGACTTCGTCCACATCCGAAACTCCCGAAAGCCTTTCTCGTGCTCGTTGCAATCTTCATTCTGTTCATCGTGATGGCAGCAACGATGCTCTTGTGGATGCGTCCAGTTTCCCTCCCGACGATTCAAGAACAGCAGAAGCCTGCCAACTTTCTCCCCGCGCTTCCGGAGTGGCTGTTGTCAACGGAAACGCAAGCGGTGCAACAATGCGTGACGGATCAAACGCTCACCTTCACGTCGGACACACGCGTCACAACGGCAATGATTTCGCCTTTAATTACCGTTCCTAAGGCGCAAGCGTTGCAACTTTCGTTTGAAGTCATGGCGCAATCAAAAGAGAATTTGAAGTACAGCGCGCAAGTCGTCTTTGTTCGCGCCGATGGCGAAGAACGTAAAGATCAAGCGCATCGCTATACGCGCGCAAGGGCGCAATCGTATAAAGTGCGCATTCCTGCCGATGCCGTTTCGCTCCGCGTGGAATTGACCTTTGACTTTTTCGGAGACCTCACCCTCTCCAATCCGACGTTACAACGCAAATAGCGAGTCCGCTCGTTTTTCTGTTATAATGGTGCAAATCCCCTTAGAGGAGCCTTTGATGGACGAATTGGAACAAATTTTAGTGCTGGATTTCGGTTCGCAATATAGCCAACTGATTGCCCGTCGCATTCGCGAATGTCATGTCTATAGTCAAGTGTTGCCGTTCTCAACTTCGATTGAGAAATTGCGCGCACTCAAGCCCAAAGGCATCATTCTTTCCGGCGGTCCGTGCAGCGTTTATGAAGCGGGCGCCCCGATGGCGGACAAAGCCCTCTTTGAGCTCGGCGTGCCGATGCTCGGTATCTGCTACGGAATGCAGCTGATGATGCAGATGCTCGGTGGCAGCGTTGGACCGGGCACGCGGCGTGAATATGGACGCGCAGAACTCCGCATCATGGACAGCGACAGCGTCCTTTTCAAAGGCGTCCCTTCTCCAACGTCGATGTGGATGAGCCACGGAGATAAAGTCACCTCCACCCCCGTGGGGACACGTACACTTGCTGTGACCGACAACACCGAATATGCTGCCATTGAAATCGAAGGGCGCAATCTTTACGGCATTCAATTTCATCCCGAAGTCGTTCACTCCGATCACGGCACTGAGCTTCTCCGCAACTTCTGCCTCGGCATTTGCCACTGTACCGGCGCATGGTCGATGGCGTCCTTTGTTGAAACGCAAATTGCGGAAATCCGTCAAACCGTCGGCGACAAACATGTCATCCTCGGACTTTCCGGAGGCGTTGACTCCTCCGTTGCCGCCGCCCTCATTCATCGTTCGATTGGCAATCAGTTGACCTGTATCTTTGTGGATAACGGGCTTCTGCGCAAAAATGAAGCTACGCGCGTTCGTCAACTCTTTGCCGACAACTTCAAGATGGAACTCTGTTTTGTCGATGCGACCGATCGTTTCCTCGACAAACTTGCCGGCGTCGATGAACCCGAAGCTAAACGCAAAATCATCGGGCACGAATTTGTCAACGTCTTTGCCGATGCTGCGCGCTCCATTCCCGACGTTGCGTTTTTGGCACAAGGCACCACCTATCCCGATGTGATTGAAAGCGTCCCCATCAATGGCAATCCCTCTGCGATGATTAAGAGTCATCACAACGTCGGTGGTTTGCCCAAAGATTTGCAATTCAAACTGTTGGAACCGCTTTCGCGTCTTTTCAAAGACGAAGTGCGAGAAGTCGGACGGTTGCTGGGCTTACCGGAAGACGTTGTGATGCGGCAACCGTTCCCCGGACCGGGGCTTGGCGTACGTCATCTCGGCGCCGTTGCCAAGAAGACGCTTGATATCTTGCGTGAAGCCGATGAGATCTTTGTCGATGAGATTAAAGCCGCCGGTTATTATTATAAGACGTGGCAAGCCTTCACCGTCTTTTTGCCCGTACGTTCCGTCGGTGTTATGGGCGATCAGCGCACCTATGAATATGTCGTGGCACTTCGCACCGTGCAAAGCTCCGATGGAATGACCGCAGACTGGGTCGCTCTTCCCGATACGCTTCTGCGTCATATTTCCTCCCGTATCGTCAATGAAGTTCGCGGAGTCAATCGCGTCGTCTACGATATTACCTCCAAACCGCCAGGCACCATCGAATGGGAATAGGCGGCGAAACGTAGAAGCGTACGAATAAAGGGAGTGTGATATCAGAGTTTGCGGACAAAAGGGGCTATGTCGCAAACTCTTAGTGATACATTAAGTAGAGATAGTTTACGAAAAAAGAAATAAGCAATGTCGAGTATTTCGTGCTGTAATTACCCTAAATGAAACAGGAGAACAATTATGATTGTAAAACCTTTTATAAAGTGGGCTGGAGGGAAAAGTCAGCTTTTACCCGATATACGAAGTAAATATCCTAAGGAATTGGGTAAATCAATCACGAAATACTGTGAGCCATTTGTTGGCGGCGGTGC
>JAVVWU010000055.1:0-10102 GCA_036651955.1 Kiritimatiellia bacterium | reverse complement strand
ATTGAGGAAGTCGCACGCATTGGACGTTGATACCACGAACCGCCACGAACCACGTATTCCTCTGCATTAAAGGCTTCAGACTTTTCCGCTCCGGGATATGCGGTAAAACGTGAACTCGTCCATTCGGCAACATTACCGTGCAGATCGTAAAGACCAAATCCATTCGGCGCATAAGTCCCCACCTTCGCGAGATGAAGGACACCATCGTTAAAACGCGTATCTTTCTTTTCGTAATCCATCCATTGATCGGGATTACGAATCGGCTGCGGATCAACACCGCTCACGGCGAGTTTCTTAATAGAGACATCGGCAAGGTTTTCATGTTTTGAAAAGTCATCATTCAACCCGCCATAGTTCATCGGTGTATCGGTTCCTGCACGGCAAGCATATTCCCATTCTGTTTCAGAGGGCAAACGAACTTTCTTACCTGTCTTTTTAGAAAGCCATGCACAAAAAGCCTGTGCCTGATCGTGGGAGACGCGAATGGCAGGAAAATCACGATTGTTCACGAAGTAACCGCGACGAACTTGGTCTTTGTAATGTTGATCATAAACACCATTTTCAAAGATTGGATCGAACTGTTGCATCATGCCCATCGTCACTTCGGTTGTCCCCATATAGAATGGCCGAATGACCTCGGCGATATGGGCAGGAGCTTCAGCAAGCGTTTCCGTATTGGAGCCCATGACAAACTTTCCGGGAAGAATCTTGACCGCGGTAATCTGTTGCCTACCGCCCAAATCAAGTTTTATCGTTGCAGAGGCATCCACGTGCGTTGCTGCAACAAAAGGCCATCCTTCGACCACAGGAGCTACTCCCGCCGCTGCCGATTTTCCCGCCGGCGGAACAAAGGCGATAGCGCCCGGTTGATACGGGTTGACGATACGCTCAGGATCAAAATCAACGTTCGCTGTCTTACGTTCATAAATCCGGCGTTGCGCAATCATATGCGGATCACTGCCGCGTTCCGACCATGTACCAAAATACGGTACGTTCAAATCGACCCATGTCGCAATACGGCTCCATTCTTCAGTATCAAGATGGACTCCATGATGCCCCTTCTTCAAGTATTGCCACAAATCAGAAGTTGAAAGATGAAATTCCAACGGTGTCAGAACGTGATAGTCGCCTTCCGGTCCATTTCGTCGCACATAAGGATGAAGCGCGAGATAAGAACCACTAAATCCGCCCCACTGCTTCGGTTGATAGGTAAAATCAGGTATCGGCTGCCCAATCGCATTCTTTGCATCTGTTTTACCATTGTGACATCCGACACATTTGCGATCAAGAACGGGCTGGATTTCACGATCAAAAGAGAACCCACGCGAATCACCAAACCACGTTTTGACCTTTTGCGGCGGCTTACGCGCCGCGGTTGTCGATTGTCCTGCTGGTGCAGCGGCATTTTGGTTCTCGTGACATCCAATACAGGAGATTGTTTCTCCCGACATTCCGACAAGCCATGAACGCATAAGCTGCAACGCGTTACCATTTTCATCCAACGGCTGAACGCTAAACGGCATATTGGCGGGGAACTCAAACATACAAGAGCCATCCGCTTCCACATCAACCGTGCCGTGGAGCACATGGACATCCCATGGCCCTTCCATTCCAACTTGATAATGTCCGCCCGAATTACGAGGGCAGTACTCATACGAAAAAATCCGTAACTTCTTTACAGCTCCTTTGGGAACATTCTCAAGCGTCTTTTGACCGCGATAAACGTTAGCCATATACACATTTGTAGTCTTTTTTGTCGGATCAATTCGATCGGGACGAGTGGCAGGGAGCGGTTGTGCTTTAAGCGGGATTGCCTCGTAATAGTTCGCATTTGGATCTTCCCACAGTGTTAAGACATTGTCGTAAATATCGACTAACACAATCTTCCACGGTGCATTCCCGTCATCCTGCATGGAGGCGATAAAAAGCTCATCATTCAGTGGCAAAGGATGAAGCCAAAAGGGCTTAATGCCATCAACCAAATAATCTTTGGTGATATTTTCAATCGGTTGATTACGAAAGGGGAACTTATGAATTGCACCTTGCGTTTCAACACGTCCCTTTGTCACATCAAACATCACCAGCTCGCCCTTACGACAGACGCCATGATGCCCCGAAACAATCCCCACAAATTTGGTGGAGGATCCCGGAATGTTTTGGTGAAAGTAAAGGGAGTTCGGCCAATAAGAATTGGAACCGTAAAACTCCTGTTGATCGGAACCGTCCGGGTTCATCGTCATTAAGATACGCGAAAAGTAGTGCGCGCTATTCGTATATTCCCACCGAAGATAGACGACACGACCATTCGGATAAACTTGCGGATTCCAATCGGCATCTTGCTCAAAAGTGAGACGCCGAGAAGACTTACGCTCTTTGTCGATGAGCACGAGATTGGCGACCCAGTCTCTTCCCTCAATACAGGGAACGCCTTGGAATCCGACCGTTGCCGTGGTGATGATTCGTCCATCCGGAAGATAGCAAGCATCATAATAATCGACCTCCGGATCGGCATTTTCATATGCCTTACGCCAATCCGAACCATCTACATTCATTTCATAAAGCCCCCAAGGACCACTTTTCTCTTCTCCCGATGAAATGAGAATCTTTTCCGCATCCCAGTCGAGACAAAGTTCGCCTAAGTAAGCCGTTGATGAACGTAATATTTTCGCCGCGCCATCTTCCTGACAAAGAGGACCACGAAGAATACTATCCTTATATCCACGCAGCGAATAATCATTATTGCCCAACCATCCGGTATGGCACTGCCAATTCGTCGGGAATCCCTGCTTAAATCCGCGTGCACGATTAACAAAAATGAGCTCCTTGAAATCCACCGCTGGATGCTGCAAAAGCACCTTCTTTTGAAGTTCCCGATAGTGCGTGAACATCACTTTATCGGTTTTCCCGTCAAGAATATCTTTTTCAAGGAGATCAATCTCCCGCCGCAGCGCTTTTGCGTTAGGATAATTTTCGGGATACTTTTCTGAATAAGCAAGAAGTGCATCACGTAACGCATTCGTATTGATCGTACGCATCGTCGTAGCACGCATTTTCATGGCGATACGAATACGTTCTTTTATTTCATCAATTGAGGCAAGTGTCTGCCCTGCACGAGGGGATTGTCCCGCGTCCGGAACGAAAATCGTTGCCTCATCTTCAGCCTGTGAACGATGCACCTCCCATACAATCTTCCGATCGGCATCCGACAGCGTCACCCGAAGCCCATCCAACCGCCTTGGCGTTTCCGTGCAATTCCAAAGGACAATCTTCTCAATCGGTACGTTCGCACCCAAATCAAGCTCCCAAATGGGATTTATACCACCATCGGGCGTACGCGTAATTGTGCCGGCGTTCGACTGCCCCAAACTATTCCCATCAATTGCGAGCGCCGCCTCCCCACCCTTCACCGTCTCACTCTGGACAGCTTTCCCCTGAGGCGCAATATTCTTCCCGTGAGAAAATACTTCTACTTCCGCAAGCGAAAGAATTGCGGAATCTTTGGGAATATCAACCGTAACGTAACGCGCGTCTGCAACCGCAAAAAGCGGAGCTGCAGAAAAAAGCGACAAAAGGACAAAGGTACATTTTAACGTTTTCAAATTTAATCTCCTTAGTTCTATTCTTAGAGTACCCTACTATCACTCACAAGACTAAAAGAGAAACCGTTATTAACTGCCCGTATACTCCACCACACAGCACGACATTTTGCCAATTAAGGACTTCATCGCCTCACAAGCCACTCTTCGCCTGCGTATTCAACGAAACACGATAGAAATCGCCTCTTCGCTTCCAATCGTTCCGGCATAATAAAAATAAGACAGGGAGCTCCCTGTCTTATTTCAATAGAGGACTATTCCTCGTTACAGTCGCGCTTAGTCTTCTATCACCACACGGAAGCCGACATTGTACGGACGCATCCATGTCGGATAGCCCCAACGAATTGAGGAAGTCGCACGCATTGGACGTTGATACCACGAACCGCCACGAACCACATATTCCTCTGCATTAAAGGCTTCCGACTTTGCCGCTCCGGGATAGGCAATAAAGCGTGAATTCGTCCATTCGGCGACATTACCGTGCAGATCATAAAGACCGAAACCATTCGGCGCATAAGTCCCCACCTTCGCCAGAAGAAGGACACCATCGTTAAAGCGCGTATCTTTCTTTTCGTAGTCCATCCACTGATCGGGATTACGAATCGGCTGCGGATCAACACCGCTCACTGCCAATTTCTTAATAGAAATATCGGCAAGATTGGCGTGCTTCGAGAAGTCGTCATTTAATCCGCCATAGT
Organism: Kiritimatiellia bacterium; assembly: GCA_036651955.1. GTDB lineage: Bacteria > Verrucomicrobiota > Kiritimatiellia > RFP12 > DVOR01 > Spyradenecus. Next base: position 5,808 of record JAVVWU010000055.1, on the reverse strand, counting down.
TCATCGGCGTATCCGTTCCTGCACGGCAAGCATATTCCCATTCTGTTTCAGAGGGCAAACGAACTTTCTTGCCCGTCTTTTTAGAAAGCCATGCACAAAAAGCCTGTGCCTGATCATGGGAGACGCGAATGGCGGGGAAATCAGGATCATTCACGAAGTAGCCACGGCGAACTTGATCTTTGTAATGCTGGTCATAGACACCATTTTCAAAGGTCGGATCGAACTGTTGCATCATGCCCATCGTCACTTCGGTTGTTCCCATATAGAACGGCCGAACGACCTCGGCGACATGGGCAGGAGCCTCAACGGGCGTTTCCGTATTAGAACCCATGACAAACTTTCCGGGAAGAATCTTGACCGCGGTAATCTGTTGTCCGCCGCCCAAATCAAGCTTCAACGTTGCAGATGCCTCCACGTGCGTTGCAGCAACAAAAGGCCATCCTTCGACCACAGGAGCCACGACCGCCGCCACTGCCGCTTTTTTCGCTGGCGGAACAAAAGCGACTGCACCCGGCTTGTAGGGATTAAGGATACGCTCGGGATCAAAGTCAAGGCTCGTCGTCTTACGCTCGTACGTACGACGTTGCGTAATCATATGCTGACTTCCACCGCGTTCCGACCATGTACCAAAATACGGTACGTTCAAATCAACCCACGTCGTAATACGGTTCCATTCTTCGGCATCAAGACTGACACCGTGATGCCCCTTCTTCAACAGTTGCCACAAATCAGAAGTTGAAAGATGAAATTCCAGCGGCGTCAAAACGTGATAGTCGCCTTCCGGTCCATTACGGCGCACATAAGGATGAAGCGCGAGATAAGAACCGCTAAATCCACCCCACTGCCGTGGACGATAAGAGAAGTTGGGAATAGCTTGCCCAATCGCATTCTTCGCTTCCGTCTTATCATTGTGACATCCGACGCATTTGCGATCAAGAACGGGCTGAATTTCACGATCAAAGGAGAACCCACGCGGATCTCCAAACCACGCTTTGACCTGTTGCGGTGGCTTACGTGCCGCCGCCGTAACTTGCCCCGCCGGTGCAGCAGCATTCTGGTTTTCGTGGCAACCGATACAGGAGATTGTTTCACCCGGCATTCCAACAAGCCACGAACGCATCAATTGAAGCGCATTGCCATTTGCATCTAGCGGCTGAACGCTAAACGGCGTATTGGCAGGGAACTCAAACATACAAGAGCCATCCGCTTCTACATCAACCGTGCCATGGAGCACATGGACATCCCATGGACCTTCCATCCCAATGTGATAATGCCCGCCCGTATTACGCGGTGAATATTCATAGGAAAAGACGCGCAATTGCTTCACCGCGCCTTTAGGCACGTTTTCAAGCGTCTTTTGACCGCGATAAACGTTAGCCATATACACATTCGTAGTCTTTTTCGTCGGATCCACCATATCGGGACGAATCGCTGGACGCGGCTGAGCTTTGAGCGGAATTGCCTCATAGTAATTCGCATCCGGAGCTTCCCACAGCGTCAGAACGTTATCGTAAATATCGACCAACACAATCTTCCACGGAGCATTCCCATCTTCCTGCATCGAAGCAATGAAAAGCTCATCATTCAACGGCATCGGATGAAGCCAGTACGGCTTAATATCATCCACCAAACGATCTTTGGTGATATTCTCAATCGGTTTATTGCGGAAGGGAAACTTATGAATTGCACCTTGCGTTTCGATACGTCCCTTCGTCACATCAAACATCACCATCTCGCCCTTACGTGCGACACCGTGATGACCGGTAACAATCCCCACAAACTTGGTGGAGGATCCCGGAATATTCTGATGATAAAAGAGGGAGTTCGGCCAATAAGAGTTGGAACCATAAAACTCCTGTTGATCGGAGCCATCAGGGTTCATCGTCATCAGAATGCGCGAAAAGTAGTGCGCACTGTTCGTATATTCCCAGCGAAGATAAACGACACGACCATTAGGATAAACTTGCGGATTCCAATCTGAATCCTGCTCGAAGGTCAAACGACGTGATGACTTGCGCTCTTTGTCAATCAAGATTAAGTTCGCGACCCAGTCACCTCCGGTCACACAGGGGACGCCTTGGAAGCCAACCGTTGCCGTGGTGATGATGCGTCCATCGGGGAGATAACAGGCATCGTAATAATCGACTTCCGGATCGGCATTTTCGTATGCCTTACGCCAATCCGAACCATCTACATTTATTTCGTACAGCCCCCAAGGGCCACTCTTCTCTTCGCCCGATGAAACAAGCAGCGTTTTCGCATCCCAATCAAGGCAAAGCTCGCCTAAATAAGCAGTAGAAGAATGCAATGTTTTCGCCGCACCATCTTCTTGACACAGCGGCCCACGAAGAATGCTGTTCTTGTATCCGCGCAAGGTGCTGTTATTATCCCCCAACCATGCCGTATGGCTTTGCCAATTGGCTGGAAATCCTTGCTTGAAGCCACGCGCACGATTGACAAAAAGAAGCTCCTTAAAGTCCACCGCAGGGTGCCGCAAAAGCACTTTCTTTTGAAGTTCACGATACTGCTTGAGCGTTCCCTCGTCCGTTTTTCCCTCAAGAACATTCTTTTCAAGCGTATCAATCGCCGCGCGAAGCGCGTTTGCGTCAGGATAAGTTTCAGGATATTTCACAGAATATGCAGCAAGCGCATCACGCAGTGCATTCGTGTTAATCGCACGCATCAGCGACGCGACGCGAATCCGTTCCTTCATCTCATCAATTGAGTCGAGCTTCTGTCCGGCACGCGGAGACTTCCCCGTTTCAGGAACGAAAATTGTTGCCGCATTTTCCGCTTGCGAACGATGCGCTTCCCACACAATCTTACGATTGGCATCCGACAGCGTCACACGAAGCCCATCCAACCGTCTTGGGATTTCCGTACGATTCCAAACGACAATCTTCTCAATTGAAGCCATTGCCCCCAAATCCAATTCCCACACCGGATGAGCACCGCCCTCGGGCGTGTGTGTAATCGTACCGGAGCCCCACTGCCCCGAACAATTCCCGTCAATTGCGCGCGCCGCATCTCCACCATTGGCGGTCTCATTCTGAATAGCTTTACCTGTGGGCGCGATATTCTTTCCATTGGAAAAAACCTCCACTTCCGCAAGCGAAAGAATGGCTGATTCCTTAGGAATATCAATCGTGATATAGCGCGCTTCCGCAATAGCCGAAAGATACGCCGCCGGTAGCAACGCTAAAAGTGCAAAAACAATCTTGAAATTCTTCATCATTTCACTCCTCATTATTCTCAATAGAATAGATACCACGCATTAGAATAACGCACACACTTTAACAAAACAAAAGAAAAGCGTTTCAACTTTTCCCTGCGCACCGCATCATACAGTAGCGCTACTCTGCGATAAAGCCGGATGGCATCGATAAACTGCCAATCGCGTCTTACCATACAGTCGATCTCGGACAAGTTCATATCCGGAAAATTCAACCGCCTTTGTTCGGCAATCTGTTTCGGCAACCAACGTTCCGCCCTCACGCAAAAGTCCACGCTCAATCAACAATCGCGCGACCTCTTCCATTCCTCCCGCCTGTGACCATTGATAAGGCGGATCGGCAAACACAATATCGTACGGCGCACTCACGGGCATCATCAGCCAACGCATCGTGTCCATCAAATGCGCACACGTGGCAGGAACTTCAAACGCAGCAAGATTTTTGAGTAACGTTTTGAAGACCGTACGGTCACACTCCAGAAACGTTGCCTCCGAAGCGCCACGACTCAACGCATCCAGTCCCGTGGCACCACTCCCCGCAAAGAGATCCAAAAACCGCGCCCCCGGAAGTACGTACATCAGCAAATTAAAAAGTGCCTCCCGTACACGATCCTGTGTGGGACGCACCGCCTCTGATGGCGGCATCAAGATTGAACGGCTTCGCCATTGACCGCCGGTGATTCGCATAATTTAATCCTTTGTAACAGCCGAACTCTCAGCACTTTTTTTCGGGCGAGTAACTAACGTCACCGACGCCTCCATCAACGTCTGCGCATCATTCATATACACAATCGAAGGCGGCAACGACACGTAACGAACCGTGGGCGCATTCAACAGTGCGAACGTATCCAATGCCGTAACCGTAAACGTCGTTCCCTGATAGACAAACGATTCAGGAATCACCCATTCCTCCACCTTCATCAACGGGCGCATAACAATTGCATGATGATTATGCCAGTTCAAACGAAACCGCGTATCGCCAATCGGAATGCCCAAGACAAGATCGGGATCAAACTCCGCCAATTGCGTTGGCGGATGGGCGCGACGGCGTGCGTAATCACGCATCGAATAACGCATCGGCAACGCCCCCAGAAAATCCAAAATAAAATAAGACAGCAGCGCCACACCAAGGACACTCAACGAGCTCCACAAAACCCATCGATCGCGCATTTCTACCGTCATTGCGAAAGTTCCTGCGCCGCAACAATCGCCGCGACCATACTCTCCGCAGACGCCGTCCCCTGCCATGCCCGATCAAACGCCGTACCATGATCCGGACTCGTTCGGATTAAAGGCAATCCAAGCGTCACATTGACCCCGCAATCAAAAGCCACCATCTTAAAAGGTATCAGCCCTTGATCATGATACATAGCGACATACGCATCAAAAGAAGTCCCCTCCCCGCCTCGAAACGCCACATCCGGCACCAAAGGTCCCTCGAAATCCGCCACCGCTGCGCACGCACGCATTGCAGGAACAATCACACGCGCCTCCTCATCTCCAAAAGCGCCCCCCTCGCCCGCGTGCGGATTCAGCGCCAACACCGCTATCCGCGGACGCTTTCCTTTACAACGCATCACCATCGCCGCCGTATCACGAAAAACCCGTTCCAGCCGTTCGGCTGTCAACAATCGTGGCACCTCTGCCACCGCACAATGAATCGTCGCAAGCGAAAGCATCAGCTTTGGCGAAAGAAAAGCCATCGTAGCCTCTTCACGTCCACACAGACGCGCCAAAAGTTCAGTATGCCCCGGCACATCGCCATGCCCCGCAAGCCGAAGTGCCGCTTTTGCAAAAGGTGCCGTGACAATTGCACGAACATTCCCTGCCAATGCGTCACGCCCAGCGGCGACCACACTCTCATAAGCAAGTGCACCCGTTGCCGCCTGCAACGTCCCCGGAACAATGGCATCAACCGTCCCCATCAATGGTAACTCACACCATTCAACCGATTCAGGAATACGTACACGTGCAACGCGACACGCCCGCTCAAAAAGCGCACGATGCGTATAGATACGGAACGACTCTCCGGGAAAGCGCGCCATTGCTGCCGCCGCAATCTCTGGACCAATCCCCGCACAATCTCCCCCCGTAAGAGCCAAAGGCTTTAACATAAGCTAAATTATAGCATAGGACAGCCTTCTTTCCGCAATCTCCAGACACGCGAAAAGCACAAACTCTCTTTGCTACTAATATGACTGAATACGCCTCTATCCGCAACGGCAACGCACGCTCTTCCTCTGCATAAGTCCACATCAAGGGTCCGATTCAAAATGACACTTATTCAAACCCAACACCAACTAAATACGCTATTCGTTTAGAAACTACGCTTTATTCCTTCGTTTTATTTCCGCGCGCTCCAATCTTTCACACTTAAGTCTATTAAGAAATCTCTTCCAGCAACTAATCTTAAATATCTTCCTTAACCGATTTTTATTTACTTCAATGAAATCACGAAGAATATCAATAGAATCACACAAGACATACATTTCCACTTCATAAAGATTCATATCTTTTCTATTTTTTTCAATCCATACATTGATAAACCGCTCCATTAAATAAGCGGGACACCGGCG
>JAVVWU010000054.1:0-10566 GCA_036651955.1 Kiritimatiellia bacterium | reverse complement strand
GCATTGTCGATGTAACAATAGAATATTTCTGCCCGCACGCAAATGAAACAGGAGAGCCCAATAAGACTTGCCCACAGGTCTTCATTTGAACAGGGTGGTCACTCTTCGCATTTTTTGAAACGACCCAAAAACCGACACCGGGCGTAATTTCAAGAGGACTGACCGTATCACTCACGATTCCACTGGTCGTTGTTTTGCACCATTTTTTCAACGAGGAATTCCATCCTGCAAGCTTATAACCATTGCCATTTTGAATCTGAATTTGATCGCCGTGTACGAAATCACCGGAAATCACATCGTTCAGCAGGCAAGGAGCCGGTGCGTCTTTCGCCGTTAAAGGGGAGAAGTTGATACCGACGAGCGTGAACTTTTGCGTCAAAGAAATTGTCTGATATCCGACGATGGGAGACTCGACGGCGGCTGACGCATTAAGAGGGGCGTTCTGATGCAACGTTGCGAAGGTCTCCTCTCGCCGGACGGCACGGGCGTGCGACCTTTGTTATACTTTCAGTGATGAAACATTTATTTTTGTTCTACAGTCTGATTCCTTTGTCACTCTTTGCTGGGCTGGCTTCTAAAGAGGCGTATGAACCAATCATCGCGGCGAAGCCTTTTGGCGATATGGCGGCGATGGCAGATGCTTCGGCAGGCGGCGCGGAACAGCAGAAGCAACGGGAGGAGCTTGCTCAAAAGTTCCGGATGTGCGGAATTACCGATTTGCCTGACGGTTCGCGCAAGATTGCCTTTTTAGATGAGACGAGCGGAGTGCCGACGTCTTATTTACTCGCTGAAGGTGAAACGCAAAACGGTTTCACATTGCTTTCTGCTGACTATACGCGCGAGATTGCAACGTTGCGCAAAGAGGGTTTGCTCTTGACGTTGGGATTGGGGAAGGGGCTGATTGATCCGCCACCGGAGGAGGAAGAGAAAGCAGAGGCGGTCGCAGAGGCGGTCGCTTTGGATGCGGCCGCGGCGCCGGCGAATGCGAATGCGAATCATCCGACAACGTTTCGTTCGCGTTTAATTCAGCGGCGTATTGCGCAGGCGAATGTTAAAGATTCTGAAAAGGTGCAGTTGCAAAATCGTGTGGCGGCGGCGGAAGCGGAAAAGATTAAGGCTTTGCGTCGGGTGCAGATTGAACGCATTAAGCAGGGGCTTGCTCCGACGGTGCCGATTACGTTGTCGGCGGCGGAGGATGCGGAATTGGAGGCGGCAGGTGTCTTTGGTGAACGCAAGGGGCATCCGCCAGCAGGAGAAACATTATGAGGGCATATCCTTTTCCGGTCGAGCCGGCGATTGTGGCGGAGGTGCAACGGTTGCAGGGGCAGTATGAAGCTTTTATGACGGCGCAGGGGGAACTACCCGATTTGGCGCAGTTGCGTACGTGGGCGATTGAGAATTTGAAGGAGCAGATGATTGTCGAGGAGGAGGCAAAAGCGGCGTCTCTTCCGGTGGCGGAGCTGCTCCACTCCATCACGCAGAAGCTTCCGAAGGTGACGGTGGCGGAGGCGCGTGCCTTTTTCAAGGGGCATCCGGAACAGTTTATCGCGCCGGAAAGGGTGCACGCCTGTCATCTGGTCTTACACCGTGACGCGTATTCGGCGGCGGAGGCGGTGCAGACGCTGCTCAATCTTCGGGCGCAGCTTCTTTCGGGCGCTTTGACGTGGGAGGCGGCGGTGGCGAACGCTTCGAGCTGCGCGAATCAAAGTGATTTAGGATTCTTTCCGCGCGGAGCGATGGTGCAGGAATTTGAAGAGGCGGCGTTTGCGGCGGCGGAAGGAAGCCTTACCGATGTGGTGGAGACGCCGTTTGGCTGGCATTTGATTCGTGTGATTGCGCATTTGCCGGAGGAGCCGATGTTGTTTGAAGAGGCGCGGGAGGCGTTGCTCAAGACGTTGCAGGAGGAGCGGGAGCGGACGGCGCTGGAACACTTTGTCGATGAACGGAAAGGCGGCTTTGCGGAATGAGTTTCTTGGAGCAGTTGTTACTCTCCTTTTATGACACGGTGCTGAAAATGTCGCCGTGGTTGCTCTTTGGCTTTTTTGCCGCCGGAATGCTGAGCCTTTTCTTTTCGCCGGAGTTTGTGAGTCAAAGGCTTGGGAAGCGTGCCGGCTGGCGGGCGATTGTGTGGGCGGTGGCACTCGGTGTACCGTTGCCATTGTGTTCGTGTGGCGTGTTGCCGGTGACGGCAGGATTGCGCAAAGGCGGCGCGGGGAAAGGGGCGTGTGCGGCGTTTCTCATCTCGACGCCGCAAACGGGCGTTGATTCTTTTTTCGCAACGGCATCGTTGCTCGGATGGGCGTTTGCTTTGATTCGTCCGTTGATGGCGACGTTGACCGGTCTCGTGGGCGGCGTTTTGGTGGATCGGCTGGATCGTGAGCCGCCGCCGGTCGCGGTGACGGCGCAGTCGGTGGTGGGGAAGAAGGCGCCGTGGCGTGTCCAATTTCGCGGAGCGATGCGTTATGGTTTCGGTTTGCTTTTCGGCGATATTGCGCCGGCGTTGCTTTTGGGATTGATTTTGTCGGCGCTCATCATGGTCTTGATACCGGCGAACTTTTTCGATCATCCGATTCTTGGAAGTGATTGGGTCGCCTTCCCGTTGATGCTCTTGATTGGAATCCCGCTGTATGTCTGTAGTACGGCATCGATCCCGGTGGCTTTGGCATTGATGGCGAAAGGGATTTCGCCGGGGGCGGCGCTGGTCTTTCTGATTGTCGGACCGGCGATGAATGGGGCGAGTGTCACGATGCTATTCAATCTCTTGGGGAAAGCGTGCACGGCGATTCATTTGAGTGTGATTGCCGGAGCGGCGGTGCTGGCAGGCGTCGGATTGAATGTGGTGCAGTCGCGGTGGAAGGTGCTTCCTGATTATGCGTCGCAAACGGCGGTGGCGGAAGGGCATCCGGCGACGGGCGTTTTGGAAAGCGTGTGCGCGGTCGTGCTGATGGGGCTGCTCCTCTATCATTTGGCACTTCATCCGCTCTTGAAACGGTGGCGGAAGCGGTCGTGCGGCGCGTCGATGGCGGGGCAGCGGCTGCGTGTGTCGGGGATGACGTGCGATCATTGCCGGGCGACGGTGAGGGAGCTTTTGGAGCATTCGCCGAGAATTACGGCAGTGGCGGAAGTGGCGCCGGATAGTTTCATTGTTGAAGGGGAATTGCCGGAAACGTTGGCAGCCGATTTGCACGCCTTAGGATTTGAGCTTGAAGATGAACGATAACGCACAGCGGATTCCTTTTCTTTCTCCGTCGGTGGCAATCGTTGCCAATGGGGTGGAGATGAAAGCGGTGGCGGAAACGATGGGTTTCTGTCTGTGTGAACAAGGCGCGGTGTATTGCGATCGGGCGCCTTTGACGTGGCGCGATCTTTCGTCTGATCGTGTGACGCTTCCGCCGACGCTTCAAATCGTCGGTGACTTGGATACGCTCGAAGGCGATTATCCGGCGGAACTTCTGACCGATTTGCACGAAGATCAAGAAAGCAACGATCTGACGAAGGCGTTCCGATGGGTTGAGGCGAACGTTCATCCGGAACTGATCGAGTGGTTTTGTGTGACAGGGAAAAGGGAAGATCATACGCTTGCGAATTTGGCGCTCATTGCCTCCTTTGGTGTGCGCGGAAAGATTTATACGCAGAGCGGATGCTTCTATGTCCTGCCTGCCGGCGAATGGTCTTATGCCTGTGTCGAAGCGTCGCCGATTTCGTTTCTCTCTTTTGTGCCGCAAGTCATCACGGCGACGGGGCTGCGGTGGCGGGTGGATCATCTGCTGCTCGATACGCTGTGGCGGGCAACGCTTAATCAAACGGCAGCGGATTGCGTCAATGTGCGCTGTGAAGCACCGTTGCTCATTTTTCAACCGTGGAGGACGCCATGCGAAAAGTAATCTTTTTTCTTCTGCCGGTACTGCTTTTGTGCGGATGTGCCAGCGACTGGTATCAATCGCCTGAACGTATCACGGTGAAAGATTCCGGATTGAACTGGGTGCAAATCTACTATCAGGCGACGTCTCAGTCGCCGCGCATTCGTTGCGATTTACGCGATCGTGGTTCGGTCACCGTATTAGAAGGCAAGTCGGTGACGGTCGGCGATGACTTCAATATTGATTATCAGAACAAAGACTTTCAAGATGTTCAAAAATATCAGTATCAAATGTCGCCGGACGATTTCGTTACGACGCTTCAAGCGCTTGTGAATAGCAACTTATTGGAACGTGAAAAAAATACGAAAGAAGATGAAGCGAAGTTGGAGAAGGATGAGATTGCCAAGGTGTTGGTGAGGGCTAATATCAATCATTGCCGGATTGATAAATTTACCTTTGATCGCGATTTGATTTTAGAGATAGAGATGCAGCTTTTCCGTTACAAACGTTCGGGGCGCGTGCGTTAACGCCGGCGCGGCGCTATTTTATCAAGCGTGCGTAGGCGGCGTTGATTTCCGACATACGTTCGGTGGCTTGCCGGAGTATACTTTGCGGTAAGCCTTGCGATTGAAGCCGATCGGGGTGAAGTTCTTTCACCTTTTGGCGGTAAGCTTTTTTGATCTGCTCCGCTGACGCATTCGCGGAAAGTCCGAAGAGGGCTAAATCTTCGGTCCTCGACGGTGCGGAAAAATCAGGACGGGAGCGGTTTTCGCCACGGTAAGAGGTCGCGCCAATGGCGCGGAGAATCATTTCAAACTGGAGTTGGGTAAGATTGAAAGCGTGCGCGGTGCGGGCGAGCATTTGCCGTTCGCAAAGCGTAAATTCGCCATCTGCCACTGCCACGCGCGCCATAAACATCAGCGTCAAGACGCGAAGCTCCACATCGTGAAAGTTTTGCGCGAAGGCGTGTGCCGCCGTTTCAAAACTCAAGTCGCTGTCTTTACTCTCATTAAAGAGACGCTTGGCAAAGCGCTGTTCTTCATCGGAGAGCGAGAGTTCAAGGAAGATACGTTCAACGCCGTTGATTTCCGATGGCGAAATGTGTCCATCGCTTTTGGCAATTTTCGCCAAAAGCGGCATGAGCAGCTGGAGGTAATGTGTGTGTGAGGGAGGCGTTTCTTTTACAAGGAAAGGCGCAATTAAAAAGCGCCAAACGAAACGGATGACGATGCGGATGATCCAAATCACGAGAATGAATTTAATCAGCGAGAGAAGCACGTCTACTCTCCAATGGCGTGCGTGAGGCGTTGCTGAAGGTCAAACGCTTCGAGCTGTTTGAACAGTTCGCCTAAATCACCTTCCATAATACGATCCAAAGAATAGAGCGTGAGGTTGATACGGTGATCGGTGAGACGATTTTGCGGGAAGTTATAGGTGCGGATACGTTGGCTGCGGTCGCCACTGCCACGCAGCGTTAAACGTGTTTCGCCCGCCTTCTCTTCTTCCGTTTGGCGCCGTTGATCGAGAATACGCGACTTGAGCACGGCGAGCGCCTTCTCTTTGTTGCGGTGCTGGCTGCGTTCGTCTTGGCACTGCGCTACCAGTCCGGTGGGAAGGTGCGTAATGCGAATGGCGGAGTAGGTGGTATTGACGCCTTGTCCGCCGTGGCCGCCGGCGCAGAAGATATCAATACGCAAATCACTTTCGGGAAGCGTCAAGTCATCTTCTTCATCGGCTTCGGGGAGAACGACGACGGTGGCGGCAGAGGTGTGAACGCGCCCTTGCGCTTCGGTGACAGGAACACGCTGGACGCGGTGTCCGCCACTTTCAAAGCGAAAGTGTCCGTAAGGCTGTTCGCCTTCGCTCACGGTAAAGACGATTTCTTTGTAGCCGCCTAATTCACTGGTGGCGGAATCGATCACAGAAATTTTGTAACGGTGCTCTTCACAGTAACGGCTGTACATCCGGAAGAGATCGCCGGCAAAAAGGGCGGCTTCATCGCCTCCCGTTCCGGCACGTATTTCGACCATGGCGTTGCGTTCGTCGAGAGCGTCCTCGGGGAGGAGGGAGCGCAGGAGGCGTTGCTCCTGATCGGGGAGGAGCGTTTCTAAACGGGAAAGTTCTTCTTGTGCCATTTCGGCAAATTCGGGATCGTCAAGCATTTCACGCGCGGTGGCGAGATCGTCTTGCGTGCCGTAAAAAGCTTGCGCAGCCGCTTCAATCCGTTTCAATCGCGTATGTTCGCGTAACGTTTCTTGGTAACGTTTCCGATTGCCGGTGACGGCAGGATCCGCCATATTGGCTTCAAGCGTGATTAAGTCTTTGAGACGTTCTTCGATGAGGTGACGATCTAGCATGGGCGTCGAGAGTATAAGGTTGAGAGGAGAAGAGCGCAAAAAACCGGCACGGCGCGGGGAAGCGCTGAGCCGGTCTTTGATACGGGAGACGACGGCTTACTTTTTGCCGTAACGCTGCATGAACTTGTCGATGCGGCCTTCCGTGTCCATCATCGTCTTCTTACCAGTGTAGTAAGGATGGCAAGCGGAGCAAACGTTGCAGGTCATCGCGTTCACGGTCGAGCGCGTGCTAATCACATTGCCGCAGGCACAGGTGATCGTCGCGTCGTCGTACTTAGGGTGGATGTCTTTCTTCATGATAATAAGCCTTTCTTCCTCAAAAAGTCTGTTGAATAGGCGCCTTAGGCGAGCTTGTTGAGGGCAACCGTGGTGCGGGACTTTTTGCGGTCGGCGGTGTTTCCCTTGATAACGCCCTTCTTCGCGGCTTTATCGAGCTTCGATGCATAGGCGGAAACGGCGGCGACGGCAACGGCCTTATCGCCAGAGGCGAGGGCTGCATCAACTTTACGACGGGAAGTCAAAAGTTCACTTTTCACCGCACGGTTGCGGAGGTTAGCCTTTTCGGCGGTAATCACACGCTTCTCGGCACTCTTAATATTCGGCATGGCAATTCCTTCTTGCTAAACAAAACGGTGGGAGACGTTCGGCTCTCCCCGCTGAATGAGGTGATACCATAACACAAACGCTTGAACGCACGCAACATCTTTCTTGCGCAATTCGTTTGAATGACGCGAGTTCGTTCAAAAACAGCGACAAAAGACTGTGATGGCAAGGGCGACCTTGGGTGAAACAAATAAAGAACGTAGTCAAAGACACATTTGAAGTGCCATCGCAAATGTGAAAGGGAGAGGCGCATATGTTATACTTTTAACACGTGAAGGACGTAAAGAATGGATGAAGCAATCGAAAAGCCGTTTGAGTTAACTGCAAGCCTTGAAGATTATCTCGAGGCCATTCAGGCACTCATCTCGAACGAATCACATGGGCATGCGCATACAGGTGAAATCGCGGAGCGGTTGAAGGTCAAAATGCCTTCGGTCTCCTATGCGCTCGGAGTGCTGTGCAAGCACGGCTATCTCAATTATAATGCAAACTATCCGGTGACGTTGACAGAAAAAGGGGAAAAGGAAGCGGCGCGTGTGGTGCGGCGGCATCGCGTACTCTCGACGTTTCTTTGTGAGGTGTTACAAATACATTCCGCGAAGTCCTCGGAAATCGCGTGCCGAATGGAACACGTCATCGATGAAGATTTCTTGGATCGTTTGGAAATTCTCTCGGAAGATGTCACAACGGCACGGCATTGTGAAAAGTTGCGGTGTTATCTGGCGGAACGTTATTCGGTGCTTGATGGTGGACGTCGAGCCGATGGAAGCTTGTGTTATACTGCCCAAAATCTTTCGGAGGATTGAGACATGACGCATGAAGAAATGTTGGCGCGCGCTCACGAGGCGATTGAAACCGAAGTGAGAGGATTGCAGCAAGCCGACAAAGGACTGGATTCTGTTTTTTGCGAAATCATTGATGCGCTGCTTGCAACACTTGAACGAGGCGGCAAAATCGTCGTGACGGGCATCGGTAAGAATATTCATATTGGTGAGAAAATATCTGCCACGATGGCAAGTACAGGCTCCACCTCGATGTTGCTGAATCCGGTGCAGGCAATGCACGGAGATTTAGGCATGGTGACGCCACGCGATATTGTATTGGCGATCAGCTATTCGGGTGAATCCGATGAAGTCATTAAGCTGATTCCGGCGTTGCGCCGTTTAGACGTCAAAGTGATCGGTATGACGGGACGGGCAGATTCTTCGCTTGCTAAAAACAGCGATTGGGTTTATCTCATTGATTGCGGACGAGAGGCGTGCCCTTTTAATATGGCGCCGACAACGTCCACGACGGCAACGTTGGCACTGGGCGATGCGTTGGCAATGGTGCTTCTGGAAGCGCGCGGATTTAAGAAGGAAAACTTTGCATTGCTTCATCCGGCAGGAGCCATCGGACGTGCGTTGCTGTTTCGCGTCGGCGATATTATGCGCAAAGGCGATCGTTTCGTCGCGCTTCCGATTACGGCAACGGTGAAAGATGCGGTCGTTGCGATGACGTCGTTCAAGACCGGTTGCGCCTGTGTCGCGAATGCCGATGGAACGTTGGCAGGGGTCTTTACCGATGGCGATCTTCGGCGTCTCTTCACTGAAACGGATGCCAATCCGATGATTCGTCCGGTGGCAGACGTGATGACGAAAAACCCCGTTCGCGTGAAGCTGGGCGCTTTGGCAGTGGAAGTCCTGCACATTTTCGAGAACTATAAGATTGACGACTTGCCAGTCGTTGATGATGACGGACGGTTGGTCGGTTATATTGACATTCAAGATTTGCCGCGAATGAAGATACTCTAACGCGGCAGAAGCTTCGCAATGCAGGCTTACAGGAACGACGCGGCGGTATGATTTATTTATTCGTTGGTACCGATGACTATCTCAAACGTGAAGGCGCGAAGCGTGTCATTGATGCGCAAGTGCCTGCCGCGCAACGGGACTTTGCGCTTGAAACGATTGTCGGTACGTGCGATAAAGCGGATGATGTGCTGGCGACGTTGCGCCGCGTGGAAGAGGCGTTGTATACCGACAGCTTCTTTGGAGGCGGTAAAGTGGTGTGGCTGCAAGATGCCAACTTTCTGCCGGGGGCGAAAAGCCGTGCCGTGGAAGCCGCTGCCGCCAAAGAAGCGGTTGCCGCCTTTTGTGAAAGGCTCCAAACGACGGCGCTGCCCGAGCGGCATACGTTCGTTATCACGGCAGCTTCTTGTCCCAAAACAACGCGTTTCTACAAGTGGCTTGAGGCGCACGGTAAAGTGCAGCTCTGTGGCGAAGAACTCCGTTCCTATCAACTGGAGCGGTTCGCCCTTGAACGTTTAGCGGAACTGTTGCCCAAAACAGCGTTGCAAATGACGCCGCCGGTTCGCACCATCTTTGTCCAACGTGTCGGCGCCGATACGCGCACGTTGATTTCAGAACTGGAAAAGCTCCGCACTTATTTGGGTAAAGACGGCGCGGTCACGCAACAAGATATTGAAGCGGTGACGTCTCTCTCTGTAGGCGCAGAACCTTTTGATTTGTCCAATGCGCTTTTGGCACGCAATGCCACCCTTGTGTCAAAAGCGATTGCACTCTTACGGACGGATAAAAACAGTGCATTTCCTGCCGCCTCCGTAATGCTGAATACGTTTAATGACCTCTGCTGTCTTCGCGATTGTTTAGATCGTGGTGGACTGTCGGGGACGCGTTGGGAATTACCGGCGGAGCGTTTGCCTTCACGTCTCGCCCGTCTCAGTGGTTGGATGTTGAGCAAGCAGATTGAAGGTGCACGGCGATATACTTTGAATGAACTGCGCATGGCGCGTCATTATATTATTGAGATGCGCTTTAAGCTCGTCGATACGACGTTGCAAGATCCTTGGGCGATTATAGAACCGGTGCTTCTGCGCATTTGTGCTGCTCCGCGCGCTCGCTAAGTAGACCGCTCCCTTTTTTGTTATCTTTAAGGCACGCATGGGGAGAGCCCATGTATTATTTTTACGCTCGCGCGTAATTTGTTGCTCTATACGAAACCTGAGAAATTTCAAAACCCGAGCAATATGTTCATGCGAAGCGTGCCGTACTGGCACGCTTTCTTTGCACGTATTCGGGTAGGCATCTCAGGGCCTCGTATAGAGTACGTACAAGGAAAGTGTGCCTTTTTATGATCCAAGAAAAACGAATCTCTCCCGAACTCAGTCATCGCATTGCCAATATGTCGTTTGTCTGTGCAATCTTCGTAGTGCTCATTCACTGTCCAGGTAGGGATGTTTCATCGGGTGGCATAACGTGGTGGATCGAGCAGCTGTTGTCGAGTGGTCTTGCTCAAATGGCAGTACCTTTCTTTTTTATTGTATCGGGATTCTTTCTTGCCCGTCATATGGAGGAGCCGCACGGGTGGGCGACTGCGTTGAAAACGCGTTGTCGTACGCTTCTTGCGCCCTACTTTATTTGGTCGACAATTTGGTGGTGGTGGGGAATACCGTTGACGCTCATCGCGAATTACCTTGCCGATCGAAGTTGGATGGAAAATATGCCTTCATTGCTTTCTATTTATGGATTTAATCTCAAAGCATTTCCCTGGTTTGGTCTTTTATGGTACATGAGAACATTATTCATTCTTTTGCTTGTTGCACCGCTGTTCCTTAATGTCATTTGTAAAAGTAAAAAGATGCTACAAGGCGGATTGATTACTCTTTTTATTTTGGCAGCTTTACTTGGCACCCCTCAAGGAGGTACATGGCTGTATAGTTTGGTATATACATTTTCGATACATGG
>JAVVWU010000053.1:0-10703 GCA_036651955.1 Kiritimatiellia bacterium | reverse complement strand
TCTCTGCGGTGCAAGATGAAGCGCGCCACAAGCGCCACGATGAGGCGGCTTTGTGTCGCACGGACGGCTTTGCCTCTGCCGCTTCGGCAGCGCTTGAGATGCTAAGCGGTCTTGAAGGAGTCTTTGAGCGTGACGGTGCGGTTGAATACCGGCGCGTCGGGGCGGGAGGCAACACTGTCCGCCGTAAAGTAACCGACGCGTTCAAATTGATAATGTTCACCGGGCACTGCCGTTGCAAGGGCTGGCTCCACCCACGCGCGAATCGTCTTGACGCTGTCCGGTGTGAGCGCATCGACGAAGTTGCCACTCGGGCATTCCATCGGCTTTTCAAGGCTGAACAGGCGATCGTAGAGCCGCACGTCCACGGCGTGCGCCTTGGTCACACTGACCCAATGGAGCGTCCCTTTAATCTTGCGCCCATCGGCAGGATTGCCGCCTTTGGCTTCCGGATCGTAGGTGCCGTGAATTTCGATGACGGTATCGCCGTCTTTCACAAAATGAGTACAGGTGAAGAGACAGGCACCGCGCAGACGGACTTCGTTGCCCACCGAGACGCGGAAGAATTTCTTGGCAGGGATCTCCATAAAGTCATCGCGTTCAATCCACAATTCACGTGTGCATTTGAGTATTCGCGTTCCGGCTTCTGGATTTTCCGGATTGTTGGGGAGTTCTGCATTGAGTTCAACACCTTCGGGAAGATTGTCAATCACAAGCTTAATGGGATTGAGTACCGCCATCCGACGCGTGGCACGGCGGTTGAGATCATTACGAACGCACCACTCCAACAGTGCAAGATCGGTTTGCGATTCATATTTGGAGACGCCAATGCGTTCGCAAAATTCGCGAATGGCTTCGGGCGTATAGCCGCGGCGACGCATTCCGGCGACGGTCGGCATCCGCGGATCGTCCCATCCTTCGACGCGCCCTTCTTCGACAAGCTGACGCAAGAGGCGTTTGCTCATAACGGTATAGGAGAGATTGAGACGCGCAAATTCGCGTTGCTGCGGACGAATCGTTTTGCCGTCACGCACGACGAGGCGGTGCTGTTCCGCGAGACGGTCAATGACCCAATCATAGAGCGGACGGTGTACTTCAAATTCGAGGGTACACATCGAATGCGTCACGCCTTCAAGCGCATCTTCAATGGGGTGTGCGAAATCGTACATCGGGTAACAGTGCCACTGCGTGCCGGTGTGATAGTGCGGTGCATTCACAATGCGGTAAATCACCGGGTCACGGAAATGAATGTTGGGCGAGGACATATCAATTTTGGCACGGAGACAATGCGTACCTTCGGCGAAAACGCCTTCGCGCATCTGACGGAAAAGTGTCAAGTTTTCTTCTGCCGAACGATCCCGCGTGGGAGAGAAACGTCCCGGTTCGGTTGGAATCCCGCGATAAGCTTTCCAGTCTTCTTGCGAGAGCTCGCAGACGTACGCCTGCCCGCGGCGAATGAGTTCTTCTGCAATGTCCCACATCTCATCGAAACGGTCGCAGGCAAAGGAAAATTCATCCCATTGAAAGCCGAGCCACGTAATATCTTTTTTGAGTTCTTCGACGAAATCGTCGGACTCTTTGGACGGATTGGTATCGTCCATACGCAGGTGGCAACGTCCATTGAAGAGTGCTGCCATACCGAAATCGACACAGACGGCTTTAGCGTGTCCGATGTGGATCCAACCGTTTGGTTCGGGCGGAAAACGGGTGACGACAGTGCCGTCATTCTTTCCGGCGGCAAGATCATCTTCAATCCATTGACGCAAGAAGTGACGGGAGGTGTCGGATTCAACGGTTGCGGTTGTATTCTCTTCCATAGGGGTCCTTACTATCTGCAAAATTATAACACAGGCATTAGCCGATGAGCTCGACCACGCGGAAGAGTTCGGAAACGCCCCACGCCTGCGCCCCTGTTCCGCACGGTGCGTGAGGGGCGTCACCTTGCGTGCATTCGGGGAGTTGGGTCACCGTGTCTTGATTGATCAATTCGGTGGCGGAGTTAAGATAGGCGCGAGCCGTTTCGCGAGCGGCTTCGCCATAGGTGAGCCAGAGCGCTTCGGCGTACAAGGGGAAGGTAAACGTCCATCCGGTGCCGTTGTGATATGCCGGCTTGCGTTGCGTATCCTCATCGCCGAGATAGTGCCCGAAGTACGGATGATGCGGGCGGTTGAGGAGCTTGCGGTCGCGTCGGATTTCCAGTGCGCGCGCCACGGGACGATCGGCGAGCGAACGCATCGAGCCCGGCGTCAACAGTTGCTCACAGGCGCGAAGCACATCGGCGCACAACGGCTTGTCCTTGTTCAAGAGTCCCAACGTAATGGCGTAAAGCTGATTGGGACGCACGGCGTCATCCGCTTCGGCTTTGCGCGCTCCGACGCCTGCCTCGGCATAGAGACAGTCTGCCAGTCCGCCATGATCGGGCAACGGAAAGAGTTCGCAGAACGATGCACGTGCCAGTGCCGCCATTTCGTTCCACTTCGGATTGACATGCTCTCCGAGGAGGTCTAACAGCTTGACCCACAACGCTTGCACTTCTACCGGATAACCGTTGCGCGGCGTGCCGGCAGGGTAGTTGGTGTCCATCCACGTATAATGCGCCGGCGCCCATACAAGCCCTGTTTCCATATCGACACGAATGCCGTTGTCCGTGCCTTTGATATAACCGCGGGCAATGCTCAAGAGAATCGTTTCAATGCTTCGTTCGCCACACAAATGCGGAAGCACTTTCTTCGCCCCCAACGCATTGATGACATCGGCGACAATCGCACCGAACCACAGTGGCGCATCGACCGTTTCGCGATTGGCATCATCTTCTCCGCGAATCATATTCGGTAACGTGCCACCTTTTTCAAAACGTCCAAACTCCGTCAGCACATCGAGAACGGTCTCCCATTCTTTTGCGGCAACGACACCGCGCAGGAAAATGAGCGTATCGCGTCCCCAATCGAGGAACCACGGATAGCCGGCAATGACGGTGCGGTGCTGATCGCGCCGTACAATGTAGTTGCCCAATGCCTGCTGCATCGCGTCACGCAATGGCAGTGGCGCGAACGGCAGTTCCGCGGCAAGTGCCGGAATGACGGGCGATGTGGGCAAAGTTTCTCCGGCAATCAACAGTGCCTCTTCTTCGCGTGCAAGTTCAATGTGGAACCAGCCCGGCGACCACAAATCACTTTCCTTCTCCTGCCCGCGTGCTTCCTCTTCGGGATGTTGCACGCAGTAAGACCAAAGCTCCTTGCGATTCCAGTCGCCACCATTCAGATGAACGCCGAGCGTCACATTTGGTTCCGGTGAGAATTTGAATCCATTCGGCTCATCGACCAAAGCTTTCGGCCATTCCTTTTCAGGTCCGGCATACGCTTTCGTTTTATGGTGGAAATTCCGCCATTCAATCTCGGGACGCAAGACGAGCCCGACACTGTCCGCCGGATCGCGCCATGTCGCCGGAGCCGTGCCTCTTTTCCAACGTAACGCCACGCGGTTCGTGAGCGGTTCCAATGCAATCCGCAACAGGATTGGGACGCGCCGCCCCATGCCGCACGGCACGGCAAACTGCCATTCGGCGGCAGAACCATCCGGTTGCACCGTCACGTGTTCCAGACAGAGGCTGTTAATCGGCGTACTGTAACCGTTGACTAAAATCCATGCGCGGCAACGCGTGAGGAAGATTTGCCGATCATCCGGTACCGCCGGATGACGATTGAGCGCCAAGAGACAATCGTACTGCGAACGAATATCGCCCCATTTCAAACGAATCTGCGCCATTGCGCCAGTGCCATTGGTTAAAAGTGCGCGTGCCGTTTGAAGCGCTTTGACATCTAAGCCGGAAAAACGACGGCGCACCAGTCCGGCGGCAACGCCTTGTCCGAGTGCAAGAATCGTTGCTTGAGAGACGGTGACATTTTCGTGACCATACTGCTCGACACGCAAGCTCAAACGTTCGGTACGTGAAGAGGAAGGGCGCACCGGCATCAGAAGTCCGTACGTGGCATCGGCGAATGCCACACTGCGCCCGTTGAATAGAACCACGTCCTGCGCATCACTCAAGACGGCACGAAATTCGCCGGTCGCGATGACGTACAGTAAATGTCCGGAGGGCACCATAATTTCACGCCGCAAATCTTGTGGCAAGCTGAGCCGTACGACACGCGGAAGTCCTGTGACCGGCTGCGCCGTGAAGGCGAGCGGATCCAAAATAAAGCGTGCAACGAGCTTCCCTAAATCTTGATCAAGGTTGATGGGATCGCCGAGCCATGTCAACGTATTGAGTGCCATCGTGCGCCGTGCGCGAATCGTACGGTTGTTGACCGGTAAAACGCCGCGCTGACAGAGCGCGCCATTGAGTTGCCGCAGATCGGTTACAAGCGTCGAGAGACAGCGCACCTGTCCCGGCGCAAGCAAGGTTCCTGTTCCGCTAATCGTGCAGGCTTCGCCCGAAATTAAATCGTACGTCTCGCGTCCGGGGAAGGCACTCCCTTTGTAGTGAACGGTCTGCGCATTGACGGCATCTAAGTTGGCAAGAATCAGCAACGGCTTAAAGCCTTCCCGCCGCCGCACCGCCGCCAATACGTTACCTTCGCCTTGCTGAATGAGTTCCAGTGTCGTGTCTGTGCCAAAGAGCGGATGACAGCGCTGCAACGTATTAAGTCGATGAATGAGAGCGCACTGATTTTCTTTCGCTCCCCAATTCAATCCTCCGCATCCGTGTACGTCGATCTTCTCCTGTGCGTACCATTCCACTCCGGCAGTAATTCCAAACCCGCCTTGTTGCGAGAAAAGCGCAGAGAGCATCGTCCGTAGCCGCGCATACGTTTGCGACGTTGCCGCCAGCCGATTGTTATCGTGCGTCTCAGCGAAATGAATCAACGGTCCGCGCGTTTGCGACAACGTCAGCATTTTCGGCATCATCCATTCAAATGCGCCACGATCCAACGTTTGGAACATTTCCGAATAAGCCCAGTCCAATCCCGTTTCGCCAATAAGCGCTTCGGTCGTTTCCATTGCTCCGCCCAAGCCTTCCAGCAGAAACACCGTATCGGGAAACTCCCGCCGCACCAATGCCACGATGACATCCCACGCGCCTTTAGGAATCATATAGCCGGCATCGCACCGGAATCCGTCCACACCATTGCGGCACCAGTAGAGAAAGACTTCCGCAATCGCACGGCGCAGCGCCGGCTTGGAATAGTCCAGCTCCACTAAATCTGCCCACGTCACGCCCCATGCCCCCGGCGAATGGAAACTGCCGTCCGGATTACGTTTGTACCATTCCGGATGATGCGTCATAAACGTTGCCGCCCATCCGGTATGGTTCGCCGGTAAGTCGAGCATCAGACAGGCGCCGCGTGCGTGCACTGCGCCGACAAGCTCTTTGAATTGATCCAATGGCGTGGCAGTCGTATCAAATTCCGCCAGCGCAGGGTCAATGTCTAAAAAGTCGCGTCCGGCAAAAGGCGAACCGTACCGTCCCATCCGCGCAAACGTCGTTGGCGTCGGATGAATGGGAAGCAATAGAATATTGCGGAAGCCCAACCGTACACAGATATGATCCAACTCTTTGATGAAGTCACGAAACGTTCCGCTCGGCGGAATCACCGTATATCCGGCTTTATCTAATTCGACTGCGACCGCCACATTATTTTTAGGACGCTCGGTGACCGCCTTGAATGCTCCGAATTGCCGAATGAAGGCGGCATAGATCATATTGCCGGCAGACGTATGCGCCGGAGCCACTTTGAGCATTAAATCGCCGCCGTCGGGCCATTCAGGGATTGGCGTTGCATCGGGCAGAAAACAGGCTTTTCCGGCAAAGACGCCGACTTCCAAGAGCGCAATCTTAACGCGATATTCTCCTTTGCCGCAGAGCTCCATCGGAATATCATGCCAATCATTCCCCTGAATAAAAGGTTGCCCTTCATCCATATGTGCCAAGACTTCGGCGAGACGCGTACGCGCCTGTCCGAGATTGGTACGAAAAACCATTCGTCCCGCCGGACCTTGATCTCGAAAGGCGTGCACCTCAAGAATATCACCGACCCATTTTAATAGTTGAGTTCCCGTCGCAGGCGTTTGGTACATCTAAAACTCCTTCTTATTAACCTATTATCCACAAAAAGAGCGCCCCTTGCAACCGCGAGACGAAAGGGCTGACAGCGGCGCACCTGCCGCAGGCGGATGATAGGCGGTAAAACGCTTTGCTTCCCGTGAGATATGCTATACTTTCCGGACTTTTGAGCCCCCAACTCGTTGAACCTTAGTTTGGAGAAGGAACAGATGAAACAGTACAAGATCGGTTTGGTTGGTATTGGTGCCGTTGGTACGGAGATGATTAAGATTTTACGCCAACGCAACTTCCCTGCGTCCGAAATCCGTGTGCTTGCGACGCGTGAACGGGATGAAGAAATTGCCGGCGAAATGTTCCACGTGCTCGAAACGAAGCCGGAATCTTTCAAAGGATTAGATATTGTTCTTTTCGCCGGAACAGAAGGCGCTAAGGGCGCAAGCAAGATGTGGGGCAAGGTCGCCACCGATGCCGGCGCTATCGTGATTGATAATGGCGACGACTTCCGTATGATCGACGATGTGCCGCTCGTGATTCCTGAAATTAACGGCGATGATATGGAAGCAATGGTTCGTAAAGGCAGCCGCTTTATCGCCAATCCGAACTGTTCAACGATTATTACACTGATGGGCATTGCGGCGCTTCATCGCGTGAATAAGATTCGCCATATGACCGCAGTTACGTTCCAGTCGGTTTCCGGTGCTGGGCGTGCGGCGATTGAAGAATTGGAAGCGCAGGTGAAGCAGGTGGCGGCAGGCGAACCGACGACACCGAAGGCGTTCCCTCACCAGATTGTGGCGAACGTGATTCCGCAGATTGGCGGACCGAAGAAAGAAATGCCCGGCTTCACCACCGAAGAAGCGAAATTGACCTTTGAGTCGCGCAAGATTTTGGGCGATGCCAGTCTCCAAATCGGTTGCACGTGCGTGCGCGTTCCTGTTTTCTATGCACATAGTATTGCCGTCCACGCGAGCTTTGAACGTCCGTTCACGGTGGAAGAAGTGCGTACGATTTTCGCACAGGCGCCGGGCGTTGAGTTGGTCGATGATTTGGCGGCAGCCGTCTATCCGATGCCGAAAGATTTTGGCGGCAAGAATGAAGTAGGGATTGGTCGTATTCGGATCGATCCTTCGATTCCCAATGGAATTGCCTTGTGGTGCTCTGGCGATAATATTCGCAAAGGCGCCGCACTGAATGCCGTGCAGATTGCCGAAGCACTCATCCAACGTCATCTGATTTAATTTCTCGCCATTGCACTGAAGGAGTGACTATGTCTGATCTTTGTCCCTGCGGTTCCGGAAAAGCGTTGAACGCCTGTTGCGGTTCGATTTTGGATGGTGCGCGCAAGCCGGCGACTGCCGAAGAATTGATGCGTGCGCGTTACACCGCTTATGCCTGTGTGAATATTGATTTCCTCTACAACTCTTCAAGCCCGAAAGTGCAGCAGGAGTTCGATCCTGAATCGTCACGCCGCTGGGCGGAAGGTTCGGAGTGGACCGGAATGGAAGTCATCGCGACCGAAGGCGGATTGGAAGCGGACGATGAAGGCGTGGTGGAGTTTATTGCGAATTACTTGGTCAATGGCACACCGTATCGTCACCATGAACGTTCGAACTTTCAACGGCTCAACGGCGAATGGAAATTTGTCGATGGCGAATTGATTAAAGAGCAGCCGATTCATCGTGAGACACCGCGCATTGGACGCAACGACCCTTGCCCTTGCGGTTCGGGCAAGAAGTACAAAAAGTGCTGTGGAAAATAAGTGCAGGCTCGTTCAGCAATGGACGAGCTTTTTGTTGAAGGTGAGGCGCAGAATGGCGACGTATGAAAATGCGAATATCGAAACGATTGCACGCGGTGTGATGATTCGTAATGACAAGCTACTGGTCTGTTGCCCGAAAGAAGGCGGACGCTGTTATTTGCCGGGCGGACATATTGAGTTTGGCGAAACGGCGCGTCAAGCGCTCGTGCGTGAAATTCGCGAAGAAATGGGATTGGAATGTACCGCCGAGAACTTTCTTGCCGTGACGGAAGATGCGTTTGAACAGAAGGCGCAGCGCCATTGCGAAATCAATTTGATTTTTGAGATGAGCATTGCCGGCGTTGAATCGTCGCATCCGCCGTGCGCAAAAGAGGCGTGGATTACCTTTGCATGGGTGCCGATGAATCAGCTGGCGCAAGCGCATTTACTTCCGGCACAGTTGGTTGAGAATCTTCCCACGTGGTTGATCTTCCCCGGAAGTCACGCCGAAGCGCATCCCGTTAGTGCCGAGGAAAGCACGTATTAAACGTCTCTTTGAGATGACTATTGCTCACGTGCGTATAAATTTGTGTCGTGGCAACGGAGGCGTGTCCGAGGAGATTGCGAATGTCGAGCAGTGGCGCATGGTGGTCGAGCAGATGCGTTGCGAATGAATGACGCAGCGTGTGCGGCGTGGCAATCGTGCCGGAAGGTAAAAAGGCATGAATGCGCTTATGGACAATCGTTGCAATCGTGCCGCGGATGCACGGCGATCCGCTGTCAGATAAAAAGAGCGGCGCACGGCGGTCGCTGCGTTCGGCTTCCAACGTTCCGCGTTTGTAACGGTGAAGGAACTCCGCGCGTGCTTTCTGATAACGTTCAAGCGCTTTGAGCGCCGGCGTTCCAAAGGGAACGACACGTTCTTTGCGCCCCTTCCCGAAAACGCGCAGCGTGTGCGCCGTCCAATCGACATCGTGCAACGTGAGCGTGCAGAGTTCCGTCACGCGCAATCCACTGCCATAGAGCACTTCTACGACGGCGCGATCACGCACCGAGGGGAAATCGTCACCGTCAATGGCATCAATCAGCGCATTCAATTCGCGCTCTTCAATGACGCGCGGCAACCGTTCCGGCTTGTGTCCCGGAAGGAGCGCATCGGTCGGGCTCTGCTCAATCTTCCCATTTTCCAAAAGCCAGCCAAAGAACGATTTGACCGTCGCGGTATAACGTAGAAGCGAAGTGTCGGCATAGTGGCGTACTCGAAAATCTTCCAACCACGCGACGAGATCGGTTAGCGTCACCTCTGCCCACGTCGTTCGTCCACGCGTGCGAATAAACGCCATCAGTTTGGTGAGATCGGCGCCATAATCTTTACGCGAGGACGCGACACATCCGCGTTCGTACGCCATCGCGTTTAGAAATTCGTCGATGGCTTCGCGCATACGCTCTTCCCGAAAAACTCTTCGTAACGTGACGCCCAATAAGAAATAATGAGATCGGAACCGGCGCGTGTCAATGCCATTGCCGATTCGCGAACGAGATCGCCCAAATCGCCCCAACCACGGTCGGCGGTGGCGATGAGCATTGAATATTCACCGCTGACATTGTAGGCTGCCACCGGTAGAAGCGTCCGCGCCCGTAACGTTTGAATCATATCGAGATAGAAGAGCGCCGGTTTAACCATGAGCAGATCGGCGCCTTCCTGTTCATCAAGTACCGATTCCAAAAGCGCATTGCGCGGATTGGCAAAAGAAGCTTGATAGCCTTTGCGGTCATGTGGCATTCCGTGACACGTACAGTGCGGCGCACTGCCTTCGGCATCGCGAAAAGGACCGTAGAGTGCCGAACAGAATTTGGTGGAGTACGCCATGAGCAACGTCTCCTTCAATTCATTGTCGGAAAGGATTTGACGAATGGCGGCAATCTGCCCGTCCATCATTGCGGAAGGGGCGACGACATCGGCACCTGCCATTGCGTGCGAGAGCGCCACCTTGGCGAGACAATCACATCCGGCATCATTGTCGAGTGCGCCATTGGCACGCAACGGCGCACAGTGCCCATGCTGCGTATAGGCGCAGAGGCAAACGTCCGTCATCACGGTGAGCGTTGGAAATTCGCGCTTGAGAAGTCGCACCGCTTGCTGTACGACACCGCGATCATCCCACGCGCCACTGCCGCCATTGTCCTTTTCACGATCCGTTTGCCCGAAAAGCAACACCGACCCGACACCTTGCCGCACGACGCCTTCCACCGCTTTCGCGAGACAATCGACCGACAAACGGTACTGCCCCGGCATCGAGGCTATTTCTTCGCAAATCTTTGTACCGGGGACAACAAACGTCGGCCAACACCATTTGGACGGCGGCGGAACATTCAAATCAAAGAGCGCGCGAATGCCGGCAGTCCGCCGCATACGTTGAAGTCTGACATCAGGAAAAGCGTTCATGCGATCCTTTCGGCACGCTCCGTGCCACGCTGCGCGAACTTACTTGCTGTGAAGCGTGAGCGACTGCAATACTGCCGTCGCCGCGTCCGCAAAGCGAATGCGCACATATTTCGCTTCCGGTGCATTTTTCGCGAAGGTGAACGTCACCGTTTGAAGCGCTCCCTCTTTTTTGGCAACGGGAGCTTGATCGACGGAGACGAACTGCTTGCCGTCCACCGACGTTTCAAGCGTCGGTATCGGCGCCGTTGCCGGAATCAAAAGCAACGCCTCACGCAAGGGGAAGATAAATTCAAGATCCAGCGTCCATTGCGGTTGCTGATCGTTGGCATCGGCTTTCCACGCGGTGGCAGCCTTTCCATCGTTGGCGGCAGAAGCGCCGATCGCGTTGGAAGAGGCATGGCAGGGGCGATGAGTGGCAAGGTCGGCGACTTGCGCCGAGACACGCTTCGGCTCTGCCA
>JAVVWU010000052.1:0-10714 GCA_036651955.1 Kiritimatiellia bacterium | reverse complement strand
AGGCTGAAGCAAATGCCACAAAAGATTTGCTTGTTCTTGCGGCGAAAGGAAATATAGTTATTGGTGATTGTTCTAATACCCCTAATAAACAAAATGACTGGCTAAACAAAGAATTAAAAAAAGCAATTAAGCCTGACTTTGTAAAAGCCTATACGTGTGATGCCTCTGATAAAGACATCGGATATAACAGCCCATTTCCTGGTGATTATACGGCGCTTGATGGTGGCAAACGGGTCGTCACACAAAAGGGAATGGGCGTACGCAATCAAGCCGATCGTCACTTCTACGAAAGTTCAGTTAATGCAACAGTATTCAAAAAATATGCAACGACAACGAGCGATATTAAACAAATAGATTCTGTACTTTACACCAATCATGCCATTATAGGACAGGTCTCTACTTGTTCATTTAATGGAGCCTTAATTAGTCGCAATGAAGCGTTGCTGTATATGGGCAAAATTACATTCAACTGGGATATTCGTCTGGGCAGTCGCAGCCGTGACAATCTCTATCTGCGCAACAGAGGAATAAATCCCAATAATATCGTACATATGCCTTTGGCACCTAAAAGTGCCCAACTTGTACGCTGGTGTGAATATCTCAAATGAGGCATACGATGCACACACTCCTCCCGCTCCTTCTCCTCCTCACCGTGCTGGCACCGTACCCGCTGCGTGCGTTTTTTTCAGCCGCCGATGATCCTGCCATCGTAGCTCAGCAAATGGAATCAAGTAAACGACATTATTTATCCAAGTCCGTTGAACAAGCAGCCCAAAAAGAAGCGGCACGAGAGCGTCAGCGAAAGATTGACCAGCTTCCGCTCCGCGAGATGCGTCTCTTCCTCTCAAGCGATCAATCGGATGAGACGCTCAACCGTTTAACCGAAGAAGCCAAGACGGCTCCGCAACCGACGCCGTTGGAAAAAGTCACAGAAAAACACGGCTTCCTCGTGCGTCTCGGCGCAATTCTCGCCACGCTCATTGTTTGCTTCCTCGCGTGGCGTTGGCAACGCGGTCAAAAGCCAAAGGCTTAAGAAAGAGCGCACGCAGATGAAAAATTGGCACGTCAAAGGAAGTGTTCGCACGCGGTTCGGCTTACTGACCGGTGGCGTGCTTCTGATGCTCTTGCTCTCTTTCTACGTCATCGGCCGGTACGTTCTCATCAATATGATCCGTAACGTGGAGCAGGAAATCCAAGTCGTCGGCGGCGAAGTCAAGCAAGCGATCAACCTCAACTTTGACAATCTCCGAAGAACAGCCGCGCGTCTCGCCGTCTGTGCCGCCGACCAACCACAAAAAGAACGTTCGCCGGCGGGATTCTTCACATTTCCACTCTTGACGCAATCGGACAGCGCCCTCGCGCTCGTGGCGGCAATCACTCCCAACGGAAAATTCGACGACGCTTGGTGGCAAACGCCACGGATGCGCATCGCGACGCGTGTAACGGAAAAAGATCTCGAAGACTATCTCAACGAATTTCCAATCGCCATTCAGGAGTATCAAGAGAAAAAGATTATTCCGGTCGGTATGATGTTGGTACGGGGTGAATCACTCTGTGTCGCACTGGTTCCTGTCCGAAGTGCCACGGATAAGACGATTACCGGCTATCTGCTCGTCGGTGCACTGTTTGACCGGCTCGGTCTTTTAGAACGGCTCTCCACCCAATCGGGCGGCGGTATGCAGGTCAGCATTACCGGTACCGCACCGTCCAAGAAACATCGCCCACACCAAAACCACGGACGCGTCTCGAACGTTTTTTCTGACACGATTAACTACTATTCGGGTGGTAATTGGCATTTAGGCGACAATACCTTTGAAACAGTCTTGCCGCTCCATGACTTGCGCGGAAACGTCATCTCCTCCATTTCCATTCAGCTGCCGAAAAGCTTTACCTCCGTGACACATGTGGCGTTAGGATGGCTCACGACATTGATTGCTGTCGTCGGAATGGTATTTATTCTGCCCGTCTTTTGGTTTCAGGCGCGCATTTTATTAAATCCGCTCACCGAGCTGGCACGACGCATTCAAATCATAGGAGCCAAACATTCCAATCGTAATTGTGGACGTATTGACTGGCCGAATGAAGATGAATTTGGAGAGGTCGCAAAAAATATCAATGAAATGTTAGAGACGATTGCACGGAAGAACATTGAAATTGAGCAAGCGGAGAAAACACAGCGCACCATTCTCACCTGTATCCCTGACGGACTTTTCGTCTTTGACAAAGCGGGTAAACTCGTTCGCATTCGTAAACAGCCGAACGATGTACTGCCCATTTCCGGTTTGGCGGAAGGGATGCCGCTTTCACCTAAATATTTTGATGAGAACGATTGCCAGCAATTCACCGCCTCCTGTCAAACGGTCATCTCCCAAGGGACGATCCGTCTCGTCATCTTACATGGAAACACCGGCAAGGAAACGCGTATTTTCGAGGTGCATCTTCAACGTATGGATGATCGGTTGGTCTTGGCTGTCTTAAGTGATGTGACCGCCTCTCGGCAAGAACATCAGATTCGCATGGAAGCGGAGACGCGGTTGTCGCAAGTGCGGCGGCAGGAAAGTCTGGTGGCTTTCTCGGCAGGGCTCGCGCATGATATCAATAATGCACACGCCATCATTCTCTCAACGCTCGAAGCCACGTGGCACGAATCGCAAGACGCCAAAACAGTGGAAGCGGTCGCCATTATCCGTGACGCATTGGATAAAGGGGCTCAGGTCACCCGAGACCTGATGACCTTCGCAGGGGAAGTTCATCTGAACCTTCACCATGAAGACCCTCAAACGTATCTCCACTCAATTGAACGATTGCTGGTCGGCGTTCTCGGACAAAACGTTTCGATGGAAATTACGCCGACTGCGGCATTACCGAAAATTGCCATTGATCCACGGCAATTTTGGAAAGTCTTTGTCAATCTGGTCAAGAATGCGTCCGAAGCGATGAATGGACGTAAAGGCTTGATTACGCTCTCCGCCACGGAAAAGACACTCACGCCAAAAGAAATCTTGAACTTTTTCAGTCTGCACGTCTTATCGCCTGCCGCCGGCGTCCTCTTTGAAGTGTCTGACAATGGACCGGGCATTCCCGAAGAGGTGCAGCGACATCTATTTGAACCGTTCTTCTCAACAAAAGCGTCTAACCGCGGATTGGGAATGGCAACCGTCTTGACTTTGATTGACGCACACCATGGTGCGATTGCCATTGATTCCACGCTCGGTAAAGGAACGTCTTTCCGCATTTGGTTGCCGGCGGCGCCGGCGCTGATCACGCCTCCGCCGACCTCGTCCGAAGTCAAAAAAGAAATCGTGATTCCACCTTTCAGCTGTCTGATGATTGATGACGATTTGTCCATCCTCGCCAGTACGCGAATGCTCTTGGAACGAATGTTTCATGCGACGGTCTTTATCGCGCAGAACGCTGCCGACGCCCTCGCCATTTTCAAAGCGAATGTCAATACCATTGACCTCGTCCTCCAAGATGCCACGCTCGGATCGACGGATACGACGCGCATCGTTCAGCCGTTAAAAACGATTCGTGCCGATCTTCCCATTGTAATCTTTTCGGGACTCACGCAAGCGCGCATCGCGCAACTCTTTGAAGGAGTCGATTATGTTGATTTCCTTCCCAAACCGTACACCGTCGATGATCTCAAACGCGTGGTAACGCACGCCCTCGCCTCGTCGCCTCGATTCAAGAGCGCCCATCCGACGTTTTAAGATAAGTTTATTCTTGCATACGGTTAGAAGGCTTTGGTATAGTGAATTGCGTTTTCCATTCGGAATGCCTCATTGTGTAACGGTAGCACAATTGCCTCTGGAGCAATTTGTCAAGGTTCGAATCCTTGTGAGGCAACCATCTTTAAGACTGTAGGACGCGTACCTGCGGTCTTTTTTGTTTCAGGAGGAGGTCTCATGGTCGAAAATCTATTGGATATTTTACGTAGTAATGCGTTGGAGTCTCCCGAGAATATGGCCAAAATGCTCGGCGTTGACGTCGCTCAAATTCAAGACACCATTCATCAGCTCGAAAGCACCGGCGTCATCCGCGGATGGCAAGCGATCATCAATGAAGATTTATTAGATCAGGAGCGCGTCACGGCAGTGATTGAAGTCCGCGTCACACCGGAACGTGAAGGCGGATTTAATCGAATCGCTGACCGTGTCGCAAAATTCGATGAGGTCGAAGCGGTCTATCTCATGAGTGGCGCCTATGATTTGCTGCTCTTCGTGGAAGGGAAATCGCTCCTCGCAGTGGCGCGATTCGTCTCTGAAAAGCTCTCCACCATTCATGGCGTACTCTCAACCGCCACCCATTTCCGTCTGAAAACGTATAAACAAAATAATGTCCTCATGGCAAAGCCGGTGGAGGACACGCGATTGGTGGTAAGCCCATGATGGATGCACATCAACGTTTAGCCAAGCATATTGTGGATTTGCCCAAAAGTGGCATCCGCGAATTTTTCGATATTGTCAGCACGCGCAAAGACGTTGTCTCTTTGGCGATTGGCGAACCGGACTTCGATACGCCATGGCATATCCGTGAAGCCGCGATGTTTTCCCTTGAGCAAGGCGCGACACATTATACGGGCAATGCAGGACTTCTGGAACTGCGCCAAGCAATCGCACGCTACGTGCGGCAGACGTTTGGCGGAGACTATGACCCCGCACATGAAGTCCTGGTCACCGTCGGAGCGTCCGAAGGGATTGATATCACCTTGCGCGCACTGCTCAATCCCGGCGATGAAGTCCTCTATCATGAGCCGTGTTTTGTCAGTTACGCGCCGGAAATCACAATGGCGCACGGCGTGCCGGTGGTCGTTGAAACGCATGCTGAAGATCATTTCAAGCTCTCCATTGAAGCACTTGAAGCCAAGATTACGCCACGCACCAAAGCGTTGCTCATCAACTTTCCGAACAATCCCACCGGTGCCATTCTGGAACAAGCCGACATTGAAGCGATTGCCGACTTTGCAGAACGGCATGATTTGATTGTCCTCTCAGATGAAATTTATGCCGAGCTGACATGGGGCGGTAAAAAGCATGTCTCTTTGGCAAGTCTCCCGAAGATGAAAGAACGTCTCGTACTCTTTCACGGTTACTCCAAGGCGTGGGCGATGACCGGCTTCCGCATGGCGTATATCTGCGCACCGCAGTGGATGATGGACACCATTCTCAAGATTCATCAATATGCGCTTATGTGCGCCAGCACCGCTTCGCAGAGGGCAGCGCTGGAGGCGATGCGACAGCCGGAAGAAGATATGGCGCCGATGTTAAGGGCGTATGAGCTGCGCCGTAATTTTCTCAGTGCCGCCTTTGCCGATGCTGAAATCCCAATGCAAACGCCGGCAGGCGCCTTTTACGCGTTCCCCAGTATCGCCAAGTTCGGATTGACCGCACGTGAATTTGCCGTGCGATTATTGGACAGCGAAAATGTCGCGGTCGTTCCGGGGACAGCGTTCGGAAAATGCGGCGAAGGATTTGTTCGTTGTTCGTATGCCACCGGCATGGAGCAGCTCAAAGAAGCGGCCGTGCGTATGGCACGTTTCGTGAAAGGTCTCTAATCCAATGTATCCGAAGTCCACTGATAGTAGTACGACTCAAAAACCAAAAGTCGCGATCGTTACGCGCGGCGAAGACGGTTTCACCTTACAAGATTTTTTGGCTGAACGGCTCAAAGTCACCAAACGCGCCTCGAAAGCAATGATTGATGCGCGCGTCGTCTGGATCAACCGCAAATTAACGTGGATGGCACGGCATACGTTAGTCGCAGGCGATCAAGTCGCTTTCGTCGTCACTCAAAGTACCGGTGCCAAGCAAAGCAAGGCAAAAGACGTCTGTCCGCACATTCGCGTATTGTGGCAAGACGAGTGGTATCTTGCCGCCGACAAACCGGCAGGATTTCTCACGCAAGGAAAAGATTCGATTGAGTTCCTCTTAGGTGTACAAGAACATTTGCCCACCTTGCAGGCGGTGCATCGTCTGGATCGCGAAACTTCGGGCGTACTGCTTTTCGCGAAAACACCGGCAGCATTGAATGCCGCGATTGCAATGTTCAAAACGCACCGCGTCACCAAATGTTACAACGCCATTGCCGCAGGGAACGTGGAAAGCGAAAGCTCCACGCTCAATGAAACGCTCGATGGCGAACGCGCCGTCACGCATTTACGCCGTCTGCAATCCAACGCAGAGGCAAGCTTCCTGACGCTACGCATTGAGACGGGACGCACGCACCAAATCCGCCGTCACCTCTCGGGGATTCGTCATCCGATTATTGGCGATCGTCAATATGGTGTGAAAAACACGAACGACCCGCGCGTCTTTTCCGTCACGCGTCAAATGCTTCATTCGGTGGAGTTGGAGCTCCCCCACCCGATGGTTGTCGGGCTTCACATTAAAGTGCACTCTCCTCTTCCTGCTGATTTTCGTTCTGCGCTCAAACTTTTCGGACTTGGAAAACGTTAGGAACGGCGACCGGAAGCTTCCAAAGCGAAGGCGCTTGGAAAACATTAGGAAAGCGCAACAGGAGGCTTCCGAATCAACGACACTTGATGCAGAGTGAAAGAGCCACAATGAAATCTTTTCTTGTTTTGATGTTGATTGCCTTTTCTTCCGCACTTCTCGCATTGACCGCCGAGACTGCGACGCAAGCGCGTGTCGCTTTAACCAAAGGCATCACCTTCCTTTGTGACAGCCAAAGCGCAGATGGTCATTGGTCGGATCCGCGCTTCCCCGGCATGAGTGCGCTCGCCTTGTGGGCGCTCTCCTCGGCGCAAGAGCAAACGCCGCTTACCGCCACTGCCACTTCAAAGGCGGTGGCTTACATCGTCTCCTGTGCGCAGCCGGACGGCGGCATTTATGTCCCTATCCCTGAACGCAAAGGCGGCGGACTTGGAAATTACAATAGCTGTCTCTGCGTGACCGCGCTCCATGCTTCACCGCAAAAAGAGCGTGTACTACCGACGATTCTTGCCGCCCGTTCTTATATTGCTTCAACGCAAATCGCCACCGAAGGGCTGCACGAAGGCGGATTCGGCTACGACCGTCAGTCTCCCAAAGCCTATACCGATCTGAACAATACGCTCTATGCCATTGATGCGATTCGTCTCACGCAAAGTGCGGAAGAGTCTCGCCCCGCCGGGCAAAAGCGTGTCGATATTGATTGGGACGCCGCCAAAAAATATGTTCTCTCGATGCAGCTTTCCGAAGGTGAAGAAAAAGGCGGCTTCCTCTACAATCGCGAAGTGCCGCGTCGGCTTCCGCCCGGAACAAATCCACAGCAGCGGCTCCGTGCCACCGGATCGATGACCTATGCCGGATTACTCGCCATGCTCCACTGTCAACTCACCTCAAACGATCCGCGCGTACGTTCCACGCGCAACTTCCTGACACAACACTGGTCGTTGGATGAAAATTACGGGCAGGGCAATCAAGGGCTTTATTTTTACTACAACATCGTGGCACGTGCCTTAGATGCCGCCGCCATTCCGTCGCTCACGCTCGCCGACGGTTCCATCGTGGACTGGCGTGAAGCGTTGGCAAAAACGCTCATTGCCCGCCAAAAAGCCAATGGCTCATGGGTGAATGAGAATAATCGTTTTTGGGAAGGCGATCCCGTTCTCTCGACTTCCTATGCTCTGCTTGCGCTTGAGCTTGTACTGCGCTAGACTGTCCCAAGGTGAGCGCGCAACTGCCCAATTTAGAGATTGAGTCCATCCTTGGAAAAGGAGGGACAGCGGTTGTGTACAAAGCGCGTCAACTTTCAACAGGGCGTGAAGTCGCAGTCAAAGTTTTGGACAAAGGCTTTGCGAAAACAACGGAAGATATTATACGGTTCGTCAATGAAGCCAAAGCGTGCGGACGTTTTCAGCATCGCAATATTGTGCGCGTCTATGATGCGGGGGAACAATCGGGCATTTATTATTTCGTGATGGAGCTTGTCCAAGGATATAGTTTCGCCGAGCTTCTTATGCGTAAAAAACAAGTCGCCATTGACGATGCGCTCATCATTCTGGAATCGGTGGCACAAGCGTTGCTCTACGCATGGACAAAGTTCAAAGTCGTGCATTGCGATATCAAGCCCGACAATATTATGGTAGATGCCGATGGCACGATTAAACTAATGGATCTCGGCATTTCACGTTCAGTGCTCAGCGCACGCGCCGTCGATAAAGCTTCGGATGAAATCATGGGAACGCCAGCGTATATGAGCCCCGATCAGATTTATGATTTACCGGACATTGATTGTCGCGCCGATATCTATTCGCTCGGAGCCACGCTCTATCATCTCATTACCGGCTATGCGCTTTTCCCCGGTAAGCCGGATCAGGAAATTATCGACTCCCATATCGGACCCAATTTCGCCCGTGATCCGCGCATTGTTATTCCGAAAATCCCGCGTGCATTCGTTTTGATGCTCAATCGGATGCTTGCAAAAGACCGGATGTTACGTTATCCTAATTGGGAGACATTAGGAGCGGATATTGCCCGACTTTACGCAGGTGAAACACTTCTCGCAACGCCACTCAAAGTGGGCGAAAGTTCCATGTCTTTTATGTCTGAATGGTAAAAAAGGAATCTCATATGCATATTCTCGTTACGGGTGGTGCCGGCTATATTGGCACTCATACGGTCATTGAACTCCTCTCCGCCGGATATGAAGTCACGATTGTTGACAATCTCTACAACTCTCAAGAAGAAGCTGTCCGCAGAGGGGCTGAACTCGCAGGACGTCAGCCGCATTTTTACAAAGTCGATCTTTTGGATGCGCCGGCACTTGAAGAAGTTTTCAAAAAAGCAAAATACGATGCCGTCATTCATTTTGCCGGATTGAAAGCCGTGGGTGAATCTATTTCCAAACCGCTCTTCTATTATGACAACAATATGACAGGCACCTTTAATCTGTTGCGTCTGATGAAGCAGTACGGATGCCGTAATATTGTATTCTCCTCCTCCGCCACCGTGTACGGAATGCCGAAGAAGATGCCGTTGGACGAAGGCTGCCCCACCGGCGCACTCAATCCGTACGGCGCCACCAAGCTCTTCCTCGAACGCGTCCTGACCGATGTGAAAGCCGCCGAACCCGATTTGGGCGTCATTCTCTTGCGTTACTTCAATCCGGTTGGCGCCCATATCTCGGGTCGTATTGGCGAGAACCCCAATGGAATCCCGAACAACCTTATGCCGTATATTGCACAGGTTGCGGTAGGTCGTCTCCCGAAAGTGCGCGTCATGGGAAATGATTACGCCACCAAAGACGGCACCGGCGTTCGCGACTACATTCACGTCGTTGATCTTGCGCAAGGGCATCTGTCCGCACTCAAGAAACTTGAACAAACTCCGGGGAAGATTTACACCGTCAACCTCGGTACGGGGCATGGCTACTCTGTATTAGAGATGATTAAAGCTTTCTCCAAAGCCTGTGGAAAAGAAATCCCCTACGAGATTGTCCCCCGTCGTCCCGGCGATGCGCCGGAATGTTACGCCGATCCCAGCTACGCAAAAACGCTGTTGGGATGGAGTGCCACGCACACGCTTGATGATATGTGCGCCGACTCGTGGCGTTGGCAGTCACAGAATCCAAACGGGTACGATGCGTAGTCCGCGACACAGCGAAGCCTTCTTGCGCCGCTCCTTCGGGAGTGGCGCATATTTTTTGAACAAAGGACAAGGCATTTGCTATACTTCCACAGCTTATGGGGCCATGGTGGAATTGGCAGACACGCAGGATTTAGGTTCCTGTGTCGGAAGACATAAGGGTTCGACCCCCTTTGGCCCCACCATTTTGAGGAGAGCGTATGCGTACGGGCATTGGATTCGACACACACCGTTTAGTTGAAGGTCGGAAATTGATACTCGGTGGAGTGACGATTCCACATACGCTGGGATTGCTCGGGCATTCCGATGCCGATGTTTTGACCCATGCCATTATCGATGCACTCTTCGGAGCGATTGCCGCCGGTGATATCGGGCAACATTTCCCTGATACCGATCCGCAATGGAAAGATGCCAATAGCCTTCATCTATTAGAAAAAGCTATGGCAATTCTCAACGCTCAAGGCTATCGCTTAATCAATATTGATGCCACGGTGCTTGCCGAACAACCGAAGTTAATGCCCTTTCTTCCTGCCATCCGCGAACAGCTTGCGCACACGCTCAAAATAGAGATTGGTGCGCTCTCAATCAAAGCAACGACGGTGGAAGGATTGGGCGCCATTGGACGTCGCGAAGGTATTTCCGCTATGGCTGTCGCCACCGTTGACAACGAGCAATCTCCCGCAACTCCTTGACGCTACTTTAGAGATCTATCGTCCTACTTCCAGAAACCGCCAGCGAAAAGCTGAACGCTATAGAGCTTAGCTTATTCTTAGTTTTTACAAATCTGTGCTATGTTTTTCACCATCAATAATGGTACATCATAGAGGTTTGCGGTTTGATTATAATCTGCTAACGAAGTTCTAATTGCGAAAGACGGATTAAACTTATCGATATATATCTTCAAACTTTTTGCTTTCAGATTCATCGCCGCCTTAACTTCAACAGGTACAATAAAGCTATTACATTGCACCAAAAAGTCAACTTCGGCATTACCGGTATCATTGCCCCAATATGACATTTCTATACCAGCAATAGTTTGTAACTCTTGGCAAACATATTGCTCGGTTAACGCGCCCTTGAACTCGGTAAATAACGTATCGCCCTCTAAAAGGACTCTCGCATCA
>JAVVWU010000051.1:0-11492 GCA_036651955.1 Kiritimatiellia bacterium | reverse complement strand
AAATAAAGAACACTCTGCAAGAGGTCAAAAATAACAAACGCCCCCACAGCTCCTGTCGCTGTATGAACAACCAATAAATGCTCTGCAAGAATCCACTCTGTAATCTCACAAAGAGAAGGAAGTTGCTCTTTCTTTGGATCGAAATAACGCTCTAATAATGTTTGTATCGCGACCGCTTCATCCAGTCGCGCAGGCTTAACGCTCTCGTTACAGACATATTGTTCTACCGGTGTCAGACGACTCATTCGCACCAATGTACGAGACCGTTTCCATCCAAACGGCGCTGCAAGATTCGCAAGTTCATCACAAAAGCTTCTTCGCCCCACCATCTCTATGACACTTGTCCGTTCCCGTGGAAGAAGCGTTAAAAGACGCACCATTGCAGCTTCTGAAGGCGCAAGAAACCAAATCAAGTCAAATGTTTTTTGACGCCGAAGCAATAAAGCGCCTTCCGCTTCCTCTTGAACAAAAAACTCTCCTTGTTCAATCCAACGCGTCATACGCCGTTCATCGGGGAAAAAGTTCGCGTAGCGCAAGCATCCCTCATTACGTTTCCGCGCAAGAAGTGCCAGCACTGTTTCCCATGTTTTTACAACTTCATACATAAGGCGAGTATAACAAATTTATTCAGTCACATTGATTTGTCGATTCAAAAGCGCTCGATCAATCTTTCCTGCACCATTGCGAACCATCTGATCCATACGCAACAATCGCCCGGGTATAATATATTTCGGCAAAAAGCTCATAAGGCGTTTACGAACAACGACAAGACTCAGCTCTTCTGAAGATTCATAAACGACAACAATCTCACGTTTTTGAAAATCGTAAACAACACATCCATACGGGGCGATTTTTGCCACATTAAACATTATGTGTTCAATTTCAGCCAACTCAATCCGATACCCCGAATGCTTTACAAGCGAGTCTTTACGCCCCTTAAAGAGAATTTCCCCTCTTTCATCATAGGTGCCATAATCGCCCGTATGGTAAATTTTCTCCGCATATTTTCCACGCGTTGAAAGCGGACGAAACGCCTCTTCTGTTTTTTCAGAAAGACCGTAATATCCATAGGCGATCACAGACCCAAATACGCAAATTTCCCCTTCGACACCGGGTGTTTTCACTTCTACGCCCTCCGCCGTAAGCAAGCGAACGCCATAATTATCGACCGCGCGTCCGATAGGAATTGGACGATCTTCATCAACTTTTCCGTGAATATCGTAATAGGTGCAAATAACGGTAACCTCCATCGGTCCATAAAGATTCACAAACTGCGTATGAGGACAAGCGGCAATCCATTGATTCGTCTGTTTGGGCGGACAGACTTCTCCCGCAAACCATCCCACGCGCAATTGTGGCAAGCGATAAGCCTCTAAAACTCCGGCATTTGCAATGTTGACCATAATTGTCGGAACCCATAAAAAGAAACTCACGCCTTTCTCTTGCATCAATTGAAGAATCTTTACAGGAAACATTCGATACGTATCGGGGACAAGAATTTGCGTAAGTCCAATCGTTGCCATCAGTAACATTTCAAGAACAAATGCATCAAAGAAAACGGGGGAAACCGATGCCGAGACTTCCTCATCCACGCGTAACGCATACTTTTCAATCGTCCACAAAACGAAATTATTAAATGCGCGAAAAGGTGTGACAACGCCTTTCGGTGTTCCGGTAGAGCCCGAAGTGTTAATAATGCAAAATGGATCTGCATCAATCGGACGATAACCATAAAAATGCCATTGCGTCGGACATGGACGCGTCCACGTAGTTGAAGCGAGGAACTCTTCCACCTCTAAAAACGGCGTCTCTCCTAAAATGGGCGACAACGCCTTACGTCCTTCAGAATTTGAAATTACAACCAGCGGTTCTACATTCGTGAAAATATTAGAAATACGATCAACGGGCGTTTTGACATCTAAATTCATAAACGCATTACACGTCATAAGAATGGCAAAATCGGCAAGCGTTACCGGGACTCCCTTAGGGAGATAAACGGCAATCACACGTCGCGTTTCAGAGGACAATCCATGAAGTACATCGGCAAGTGCCGCCGCACCACACACAAGTTGCTCAAAGGTATATTCACGCGACTCATCCCACGTCGCGATTCGATGAGGATTTCGACTCGCCGTATCAAGAAGAGAGTCGATAAGATTCGTCTGTACGCGCTTCATGCCACCCTCCATTCATTCTGGAACGAAGGCTTTATGAAGCGAATTATTGGCTTAGAATTGCCCCCCCCCACTTGAAATATTATCTTCATTTACCAATCGGTTCAGCAATGCACGGTCAACTTTACCTGTGCCTCCGCGCGGAAGCGCATCCATCCGAATGAACACCGTAGGAATCATATACTTTGTGAAAACGGTCGCCATCGTCTTACGCGTCATCGCGATATCCACTTCTTTTTCCGCCTCGTAAATCAACGTGATTTCTTTTCTTGCATGATGATAAACGACACAGGCATTTTGAAAGAGTTTCAACGTGTTAATCACCACGTGCTCAATTTCACCGAGCTCAATCCGATATCCCGAATGTTTAATCATCGAATCTTTACGACCACGGAAAATAATTTCACCCTGTTGATTGCGATACGCGATATCACCTGTTCGATAAATCAATTCTGGATAGAGCTGATTCAGTGGGTTTTGAACAAAAGCCTCTGACGTCTTTTCTGAATTATTGTAATACCCCATTGCAAGAGAAGATCCACGCACACACAGCTCGCCCTCTTCCCCCTCTTGCGCCAACTGATTATCTGCCGTTAAAATCATAACCTCAGTATTCCGACAGGGGAAGCCAATCGGCAACGGTTCGTCATCTGAAATCTCACGGATCACTTCATACCAAGTGCAATCTAATGTAATTTCAATCGGACCATACAAATTAACAAAACGTGCTTGCGGCAATGCTTTCCGCCATTGATTAAATTGCTTCGTCGGGAACACTTCCCCTGCAAACCAAATCATTCGCAGCGTTTTTGGCGGAATCTTTTCAAGTATTCCCAAGTTCGCAATGTTAACCATAATTGTCGGAACCCAAAAGATAAATGACACCTGATGACGTTCAAGTAATTCCAAAATCTTTACGGGGAACATTGCCCACATTTCGGGAATTAAAACCAACGTCGTCCCTTTTTGGATAAGCATGGACAGTTCAAAGCTGAAAATGTCAAAAATAGAGGGGGACAACGACCCCATCGTCTCCAAATGCTCTAACTTCCACGTTTCAATGGCACAATCCATGAAATCAAAAAAACTTCGATGATTGAGAACAACGCCTTTAGGCGTTCCCGTTGATCCCGACGTATTGATAATGCACAACGGATCTGTATCGATCACCTTTCGCCATCCGTCATTCTGAACGGATGAAACGCCCGCATCTACCTCGGCGTGCTCATCCATCACCCACACGGGGACGTCAATTGCACCCAACGCCGTAAGCGTAGGCAACCATTTGGCATTTGTAATAATCAGCCGAGGTACAGTTTTTGAAAGAATGTTATGGAATCGTTCGGCGGGTAACTTTACATCTAAATTCATGTAAGCATTACCCGTATGCAATATCGCTAGATCTGCCGTGATGACATCAATACTTTTAGGAATAAACACCGCTATCGGGCAAGCCACTACACCTTTGACAAGCTGCGTAATCTTCCGCGACAATAGCGTTTCCCGCTGATGAAGGGATGAAAATGTAATTGAGGAATCACCTTCAACAACTGCCACACGCGATCCACACTGCGCAACCGTCTCATCAAAATAACCGTAAAAACTTGTTCTCAACCGATAGACGTTCATCTTATTTCCTTTCAACTTAAACTCCGAAACGCTTCCACCTATGGCAAAAGTATCCCATAATCACCCTCTTCTGTAAAATCAGTCCGTTCAATGGACGATAAGTTCAAGTCCATCGTAGGCGGCTTCAACGCCAGAAGGAAGAAGTGCGGAAAGTTGCGCGTGGGTGAGGTCGTGCGAAAGATGTGTCAGAAAGGCGCGTTTGGGAGCAAGCTGCCGAATGTAGGCAAGGGCAGCGTCAAGCGTTAAATGTGTCGGATGCTCGCGTAAACGCAACGTGTTAAGAATGAGCACGTCCAGCTTTTGAAGATGCGCAAGCGTATCTTCAGGAATACGGTGAACGTCAGGAATATAGGCGACGGAATGTCCGTTGAAATCAATCCGAAGTCCATTCGTTTCATCGTTCCCATGAAGGACGGGCAAGGGCGTCCAGTGCGCACCTAACTCATCGAAGGGAGCCTCTACCGGAACAAATCGAATGAGTGGACGATAAAGCCCTACGGTCGGCCGTTCGGTAATGTAATTAAAGATTCGATGCATTCCGGCAATGGTGTCGGGTCCTCCAAAGCAAGAAATGATTTGATCCGATTGCAGCGTATTAAACCGGCGAACGTCATCAAAGCCAAAGATGTGATCGGCATGAAGATGCGTAATAAAGATGGCATCAATGCGCGGAACTTTCCACTGCAAACACTGTTCGCGCAAGTCTGGACCGGCGTCAATGAGAACACCTTGCCCGTTTAACGAAAGGTAAACGCTGGAACGTCTGCGGCGGTCGTGTGGATCGGTACTGGTACAAACGGGACAGGCACAGCCAATCATGGGAACGCCCACAGAGGTTCCCGTTCCTAAGAAACGCAACGTAAAAGAGGACTCCGCGGCAACACTCATGAGCGCGCGACCAGTTTCTTTTCCCAATCGGAAAATCCAGCGCGTGTTCCTACAAAACGAAGCGCGACGGGCTGTTCTCCACGGAAGAGGATACTTTGCCAAAGCGCAGGATGAGTACCATCATCGATACGGCGTTCTTCAACGTCCGTTGCATTCGTCTCGCCCAACGTATGAAATTCGACGTCTCCCACTTTCATAAAGAGCGGAAGTTGGAGGTCGATCCAAGGACGCGCCGGACGGCCTTCTAATTCCGCAAGTAAATTGGCTGCGGCAAGCGTTCCCATCGCAGTGGCACGGCGTACGGCACAAATGGGACGGGCTTCGGTCGGGCGTGCCATATCGCCGGCGGCATAAATCCGCGGAGCAAGGGAAAGTGTCGCGGACGTCTTGAGCCCTCCGTCGGCAAGAAATCCGGCAGATGTTGCAAGCGTGACATTACCGCGCGCACCCGTCGAACAGAGTGCGACATCATCAACAATTTCATTTCCATCACCAAGCGTAATCGAATGCGCCGCAATCGTCGTGACGCAGGCACCCGTCAAAAGATGGATCCCTTTGGCTTCAAGCGTTGCTCGAAGCTGCTGTTCCGCGCCGCCGGCAAGGACGCCGTTCACAAGATGAGGACATCCTTCCACTACGGTGACATTCATCCCTGCCATCGCAGCACGAAGCGCCGATTCAAGCCCGAGCACGCCACCGCCGATAATCGTCAAACGTCGTCCGGGTGCGACGTGCGCACGAAGTGTCTCCGCTTCTGCCATTGTCCAAAGTGTCAACAAACGTTCTCGTGCTCCGGTAAAGGGCGGAACAAACGGCGTTGAGCCTTGCGCCAAAACAATACCGTCATACGATTGCCCATTCACCGAACAAGTTGAAGCATTAAAGTCCGTCACCGATTCATGGCGAAGCAATATCTTGGCATCGGCATAAAAGGCGGCTTTTTTGAGTGCAATTTCATCGGCTGGCGTTTGTCCAAATGCCACCGCAATCAATCGTGGACGAAAGTACGGCAAGACCTTCTCATTCGACCAAAGCTCCACCGCACATCCGCCCTCGGCAAGTTTAACCGCCGCTTCGACACCGGCGTGTCCAGCTCCAACAACCGCGACTTTATACATGCGATGTTTCCCTTCTCACTTGACGTGCACGGCGACAATCAATCCAATAATTTTCGGTAATAATAATATCCATCAAGATATCGTGCGGCTCTTGCGGAAGTTCTTCGCGAAGAACTTGGCAATCAAACGCGAGTGCCACTTTAATCGTACTGGGGCGAAACCGCGTCAGGAGTCGATCATAAATCGCTGCGCCATAGCCAATCCGTCCACCACGAAAATCAAAGGCAAGACCGGGAATTAACGCAACCTCGACTTCCGACTCCGGAAACTTTTCACGCGAAACCGGTTCCGGAATATGATGAGGTCCTAACGCCATCAATGCCCCCGGCTTCAACCATGCCCATTGATATTTCTCTAGCTCTGAATCCCAGCGCGGCGTACAGACCCAACGATTCCCAGAGAAAAG
Source organism: Kiritimatiellia bacterium (assembly GCA_036651955.1). Lineage (GTDB taxonomy): Bacteria > Verrucomicrobiota > Kiritimatiellia > RFP12 > DVOR01 > Spyradenecus. The sequence continues at coordinate 5,277 of JAVVWU010000051.1, read as the reverse complement.
GCGCGTGTTCAATTCTTCTGTCGGCATTTCATCTTTAACACTTAGGTAGGTCGCAAAGGTACGGTAACGATTAAAGATGCCACAAATCGAACAATTCGTAAAAGCCTCCGCGACGGCAATCCGAGCGGCTGAACGTTCCTGCGGTGTCATTGCTGCGCGCAACGCTTTCATCTTCTGCCGGAAAAGCTCCTTGGAGTCATTCATGGGCGAACGGCTCCTTCGCTGTCAATCAACCACTTCGACGTTGTCAGTGCCGACAATCCCATCGGTCCGCGTGCATGAAGTTTCTGCGTCGAAATGCCCACTTCGGCACCAAGACCAAACTCGCCGCCATCGGTGAAGGAGGTCGGCGTATTGACATACACACAGGCAGCATCCACCTCATTTTGAAACCGCGCCATTACCGCACGGTCACGGGTGACAATCGCTTCGCTATGTCCTGAACCGTAACGTGCGATATGATCCAAAGCTTCGTCCAACGATGCGACCATTCGCACGGAAAGATCCATCGAGAGCCATTCACGTCCATACACTTGTTCATGCACGGTCACGCCTTTGGCTCGGCAAGGCGCAAGTAATTCCGACAGATGCGATTGAAGCGATTGATGAATCAAGACGCAGTCCAATGCGTTACACACCGAGACGCGACGCGTTTTAGCATTCTCAATTATTCGCGCCGCCATTGCCAGATCGGCATCTTCGTGGACATAGAGATGACAAACGCCTGCTCCCGTTTCAATGACCGGAACCGTGGCCTTCTCTCGCACCGATTGAATCAGCGCCGCACTTCCGCGAGGAATCAGCACATCCACAAATCCACGCGCAGACATTAACGCTTCGGCATCGGCATGCGTCGCCCCCATCAGCGTCACGGCAGTTGCCGGAAGTTCGGCAACGGTGAGCGCAGCGGCAATACAACGCATCAACGCTTCATTTGAAGCTTTCGCCTCTTTGCCACCTTTCAGAAGCACCACATTCCCCGTCCGTAAACAGAGCGTGGCAAGATCAACGGTGACATTCGGGCGTGCCTCATAAATACAGCCGACGACCCCCAAAGGGACACAGACGCGGCGAAGATGAATCCCACTCGCCATCGACCGTTCTTCGAGAACTGCACCCAAAGGATCTGGCAACATTGCCACCGCCTCCGTCGTGCGTGCCATCGCCTCAATGCGTTCGGGAGTCAATGCCAATCGATCACGGCGCACATCGGCAGGCGGCAATTCAGCAAGATCTTTGGCATTCGCTTCGAGAAGTCCTTTTGTCGATTCACGGAGAATCGTGGCGAGCACTTGCAAAACGTGAACACGTTGCGCATCCGACGCGCCACGCATCCGACGCGCCGCCGACTTTGCCGCAGAAAGTTGCACGACCGTTTCTGTATTCTCCGTCATTCGCAAATCCTTAATCGCGATGAAAAACTTCGCCTTCAATCACCTTCCACGGAAGCCCGTGCAAAGTCAAACTTTCCATAAACGGATCGGGATCGAACTGCTCCATATTAAAGACACCCTTCCCACGCCATTTGCCCGTGAGCATCATCTTGGCGCCAATCATTGCTGGCACACCCGTCGTGTAACTGATTGCCTGCGAGTGGACTTCCTTATAACATTCCTGATGATCGCAAATGTTGTAAATGTAAACGGTTTTAGGATGACCTTCAAAATCAAGCCCGCGCAGCTGACAGCCGATACACGTTTTCCCCTTCGTGACAGGTCCAAGCGTCGCCGGATCGGGAAGCAACGCCTTCAAAAATTGAATGGGGACAATCTCTTGCCCTTGAAATTTGACCGGATCAATGCGCGTCATTCCCACATTCTCCAAAACTTCAAGATACTTGAGATAGTTATCAGAGAAACTCATCCAAAAGCGTGCACGCTCCAAGCCCGGCACGTGCGTCATGAGCGACTCAAGCTCCTCGTGATACATCAAATACGTATTCAGCGTGCCAAGCCCTTCGGGCATTTCAAACGACTGCTTGACGGAGAGTGGCGCCGTTTCAACGAACCCTTCGCCCTTCTGCCAGTAACGCCCCTTCGCCGAGACTTCACGAATATTGATTTCAGGATTAAAGTTGGTTGCGAACGGATGACCATTACTTCCGGCATTACAATCAATAATATCAATCTGACGAATCTGCGGAAGATAATGCTTCTGAACATACGTACAAAAAACAGACGTCACGCCGGGATCAAAACCACTTCCAAGCAATGCCATCAATCCGGCTTCCTCAAAACGTTTCTGATACGCCCATTGCCACTTGTATTCAAACTTCGCCGTATCAAGCGGTTCATAATTAGCCGTATCCAAATAATCACAGCCCGCCGCAAGGCACGCATCCATAATATGGAGATCTTGATACGGAAGCGCAATGTTCATCACCAAATCAGGCTTAAAGTCCAAAATTAAACGCGTCAGCGCAGCGACATCATCCGCATCGACCTGCGCCGTTTTCACAGCGCCGCCCAATTCAGCCGCCAACGCATCCACACGTGATTTCGTACGTGACGCCAAGAGGATTTCCGAAAACACCTCGGGCACCTGTATCAGCTTATGCGCCACCACGCTCCCCACGCCACCGGCACCAATCATTAAAACACGCATGGTCAGAATCCTTTCAGAAGATTAAAAAGTTTCGTAATTATATCACGCATGCGTCCGACGCGACCGCTCCGCAGTCGCATGAACTTCCCGTGCGACCTTCCGCAACGGCGGAAGCAGATGCGCATAAATCTGCTTCCATGCCGAACACAAATAAGACCTTTGCCGTGAATCTGCCGCCGGATCATGCCCCGTTCGATTCTTCGGACAATCGCCTTGGCAAAACATCAAAAACGGGCAAGACACACAGTCCGCCGAATAGCGAGACTTCCTTTCGCCAAAAACCGTATGAAGCGGAGAGTCCCAAAGCTCCTCCCAATCATTTTCGTGAAGATTCCCCAACAACATTTCCGACCGCACAAAAAAGTCACACGGATAGACATCGCCATTATGCTCCACCACAAGATAAGCACGGCAATCACACCCCATCGCGCAACTATGAGCTTCCCCCAACACTAACTTTGAAATGATACTGTCAAAAAAGCGCACCGACACCGACTGCAAATCATGCGCAATCCATTCATCAAAAAGCGCAATGACAAACTCCGCCCACGCTTCCGGCGTAATCGCATAAGGCAAACGTTCCCCCTGAGAATCAAACTCGACACACTCAATGAATTGCATAAATCGGCATCCGAGCGTATCACGCAAATAACGATACGTTTCGACCGGATGATGCACATTGCTCTGCGAAACCAACGTCAGAAGATTGTAAGGCGCATCGGCAGCATTCAACAGCGCAATTCCGCGCATCACCGCCTCGTGACTTCCCGTTCCATTCGACGCAAGACGATGCACATCGTGCACCTCCGCCGCCCCATCCACACTCACCCCCAACAAGAACTTCTCCTGCGCGAAAAACTCCGCCAAAGAAGCCGTCAGCAACGTTCCATTCGTCTGTACACTATTTGTAATGCACGCTCCGGGACGCGCATAACGCCGTTGGAGTTCAACCAGCGTCCGGAAAAACGCCTCCCCCATCAACAACGGTTCGCCGCCTTGGAATGCAAACGTATGGACAGGGAACGGCAACGCGAGATAGCTGCGAACCAATCGCGTCAACGTCGCCACACTCATTCGATGAATCGAGACATTCGGATACAGTTCTTTACGTCCCAAATAGAAACAGTAGTGGCATCGTAAATTACAGTCCGCCCCCGCCGGCTTAATCAATAAAGAGAAAGGTTGCATACCTTCAGTCTAGCAAAAGCCTCTGACATTCCGTCAAAACTTTCACCTTGCGTTATAATGTGCATCAATAGCGGAATGTACCGCTCACACGACAAAGATTTCGTTTCCATACGTTACAGGAGAGAGAAATGAATAGCAGTACTTTTCAAACCTTAATTACCTCTTTCGATTCATTGAGAAAAAACATTCCAAATTCAATGAATACCTTTTGGTTTGCTAGAGAGTTGCAAACGCCATTGGGATATCTTCGATGGGAAAATTTTATCACAGCCGTTAAACGAGCTATGACCTCTTGTGAAACTGCAGGATTTCAGACAGACGACCATTTTCGTGCCGTCACGAAAATGGTTCCTCTAGGGAGTGGAGCAACGAGAGAAATCAATGATTTTATGTTAACTCGTTATGCTTGTTATTTAATTGCGATGAACGGCGACCCTCGGAAGGAAGAGATTGCCTTTGCACAAAGCTATTTCGCACTTCAAACACACAAGCAAGAATTGATTGAGGAACGGATCCAACTCCACGCACGCTTAAACGCGCGAGAACGCCTCCGAGAATCAGAAAAAATACTTTCTCGGAATATCTATGTACGAGGTGTAGACGATTCCGGATTTGCAAGGATTCGTTCTGCAGGCGATGAAGCTCTGTTTGGAAAAAGAACGCAAGCAATGAAAAATCAATATGGCATTACAGGATCTGCACCTCTCGCAGATTATCTGCCAACACTTATCATTGCCGCAAAAAATTTAGCCACGGAAATGACAAACTTTAACGTAGAGAAAGCGGACTTATATGGTGAACCTTCTATCACCAAAGAACACGTTGCCAATAACAACAGTGTACGCGGTATGCTAAAACAGCGAAATATTCGCCCAGAAGAATTACCACCAGCTGAGGATATTAAGAAATTAGAACGTCACGTCAAAAAAGATGAGAAGCATCTTGCTGAAAATGAGAAATTCAAAAAATCTGAAACCTAACGTGCATTCATAAATATACGCCACACTTTTCATAGACTTCTCGAAAATTCAAGAGGTCGTGAATACGAAGAGAGAATAACGACACCTATGAAGCATTACGGAAGCCCCTTTGAGTATATAGAAGGACAGCTCCATATAGAACGTACGTTCTCGTTACTTTCCAAAGTGTTAATCGTGCCTCTTTTCTTTTGCCAGCAAAGATTGTCCACATTCAAACTATCATTTCTTAAGTCCCCTCGTCGGATGCTCCCTTCGCACACGGTCGAAGGAGAGACGATTGCACTAACGGTTCTCGTCGCCACTTTCGGGTAAGAAAGAGAAGTAGTAGGCACGAGCGGAGGAACAGATGAACGAGGCGGAACAGGAACGGGTGGCGGAACTAATGGCGGCGGAGGTGGCGGAAGAGCCGTTGTGCGGACGGCGCTACTTTCTTTCGCCGCTTGACGGAGTTTACTCCCTGCCATTGCATTGACAAGCACATGGTTTTTGCTCGCATCCCACGGTG
>JAVVWU010000050.1:0-11640 GCA_036651955.1 Kiritimatiellia bacterium | reverse complement strand
GGTCTTTTTCAATCCGGGGTGGGTTCTTTTTCGGCGTTTAAGTTCGCAATATTCTTTTGAAACCGTTCGAACCCTTTCACCGGCAACGGCTCGTCTTTCCATTGGCAATGGAGAATATCTTCCTCGAAAAGCAGGCATCGGGATAAGCTCTCAAAAGGATCGGCAAAATGCTTATCTGCCGCGTCTTTTGTGGGTCGGGCAACCGGCGATGCCTGAACCGTATACGGAAGAGGCGCACGTACTGACGGCTCAAGTGGCAGATGAAAGTGGCGAGGCGCAGTGTCCTTTCTTTTACTATAAAGGTTATTCGGCAACGGTCGATGGCGTGTACTGTCCGGTGGAGGAAGGGATGAGCGGGCAGCTGCTGGTGAAACTTCCGAAACGTGGCGGCACGCTTAAAGTCTGGTATGAAGGTACGTGGATCCAACGCATCTCGGTTTGGATTTCGATTGGGAGCCTTGCGCTGTTGGCAATTCTTGGCGCCTCTTTTTTGTGGTGGCGCAAGCGGAAGTGACGTGTTAGACTACCTCTAACACAAGGAGGTGCTCATGTTTACAGTCACTTTTCAAGGGGCGGCGCACACGACCACGGGGTCAATGCATGTGGTTGATGTCAATGGACTGCGAATCCTCTTGGATTGCGGTCTTTATCAGGGGCATCGAAAAGAAGCGTTTGAACGAAACCGAACGTTGGGCGTAGATGCCAAAACGGTGGATTGTGTGTTGCTTTCGCACGCGCATATTGATCATAGTGGTAATCTTCCATCGCTTGTGCGTGCCGGTTTTAATGGTCCGATTTACACGATGGAGGCCACGCGCGATTTGTGTGATCCGATGTTGCGCGATTCTTCCTATATTCAACAACACGATGTGGCAATTGTGAACCGTCGCCGTCAGGCAGAGGGAAAGCATTTGTTTGAACCGTTGTACTTGGATGAAGATGTTGAAAAGACGCTGTCGTTGATGCAAGGCTTTCCTTATAAACGCGTGATTGATTTGGGGCACGATGTCTTTGCCTGTTTCCATAATGCAGGGCATATTTTGGGGTCGGCATTCGTCGAGATTATTGCCAAACAGCCGAATGGGAAAGCGCGTCGATTACTGTTTTCGGGCGATTTGGGGCAACCGGGGCAACCGATTATTCCGCCGTATGACATTGTGGAAGGTGCCGATGTCTTGTTGGTCGAATCAACGTATGCCGATCGCGATCATCCGCCACGCGCGAATGTTACCGGACGTATTCGCGACTACATTGATGAGATTGTGCAGCAACGGGGCAAGTTGATTATTCCGGCGTTTAGTGTCGGTCGTACGCAACAGATTCTGTTCTTTCTCAATGAGCTGATCCGCGAAAAGAAGATTCCGCAGATTCCGATTTATGTGGACTCGCCACTCTCGCTTAAGGCGACAAAAATCTACGAACGTCATCAGGCCTGTTATGGCGAAAAGGCTTCGGCACTGTTGCGTCAAGGGATTGAACTTTTCCGTATGCCGGGCTTGCAATTCCTTGAAACGGCAGATCAGTCGAAAGCACTGAATTCTGCGCGCGGTCCTATGATTGTGATTGCCGCGTCCGGAATGTGCGAGGGCGGACGTATTCTTCACCATCTCCAAAATGGTGTTGGTGATCCGCGTAATATCATTTTGATTGTCGGCTATCAGGCGGAAGGAACGTTGGGACGGCGGATTGTCGAACGTCAAAGTCCATTGCGGATTTTAGGTGAAGAGTTTGAGCTCAACGCGCGCGTTCACACGATTAACGCACTGTCCGCTCATGCCGATCGCACCGCCTTACACGAATGGGTTCGCTTAATCAACGAACAAAAGACAATAAAACACGTGTTCGCAATTCATGGCGAAGATGATAAAGTGGCGGCAATGTGTCAGATTCTCAAAGAAGAAGGTTACGACAATCCGATTGCGCCGCGTCCGGGCGAAGTTTATAAGGGACTTTAGGCGCCCTTCAGTACGTATCGATTTCGTCAAAGGCAGGCAGTGGAAGATACGCATCGGGCGTATCTTTCGGTAAGGCGTCTATATAAATGTCGCCAAAAGTGTCGTTCTGCGTAATGGAGACATGGCGCAACCGCAACAGTTCGAGAAGCGCAATAAAGGTAACAATGATTTCGCCTTTGGGCGCATCTTCGGGAAAGAGCGTATCGAACTTGCGATGCGGCGTTTCAATGAGAGCCTCAAGCAACGACTTAATTTTATCCGGAACTCTCCAGCGCATCATTTTGAGATGCCCGAAAGAAACCGTTTCTTGCGCCCGCTCAAGGACGCGGTGAAACGCTTCCAAGAGTTCTAACGTTCCCAGATCGCCCAACTTCTGCGCCGTGGCATCTTCCACGCTCATGGCTTCTGGCGGCGTGCCTTTGGCAAACGTATCGCCGCGTAAAAGCTCTCTCAAAGAAAACGTCTGTGCCGCATCTTTATATTTCTTATACTCCACTAGTTGACGTACAAGATCCAAACGCGGATCCAGTTCTTCTTCGGGCAAATCCGAAGATTTGAGTTCGGCAGGCAGTAACATTCGACTCTTGATTAACATTAACGTGGCTGCCATAACGACAAACTCACCTGCCACATTGATATCCAAGCTGCGCATCGTATCGAGCCACGTCAAATACTGTTCCGTGATACGTCCAATCGGAATATCGTAAATGTCAACTTCCTCTTTGCGAATCAGGTGCAACAGCAAATCCAACGGACCCTCGAATGCATCAAGGTTGACCTTATAATCATCAAAAAGAGGAAGCGTTGCGTCCATTAGTCCAACCCGACCGCGCGCCGCGCCGCGGTCAGCGTTAGACGAGCCTGCGCGCGCGCCTTTTCGGCGCCTTTGCGAAGAACAGCCTCTACATAGTCACGGTCTTTTTCCAATGCCGCACGCTTTTCACGGAACGGCGCAAAGGTGCGTTCGTAGATTTCCAGCAACGCCTTTTTCGCGTGTCCATAACCGTAACCGCCGCGCAGATAATTTTGCCGCATCGCCTCTTGTTCCTCCGGCGTAGCAAAGAGTTTATAGAGAGAGAAAATGCGGCACGTATCGGCGTTCTTCGGTTCTTCCATCGGCGTGGAATCCGTTGCGATTTTCATAATTTTCGCCTTCAAATCTTTCAACGGCGCAAACAGTTCCAACGTATTGTCATAACTCTTCGACATTTTCTGTCCGTCCAGCCCCGGAATCACTGCGACCGACTCGGAAATCATTGGTTCCGGAAGCTTAAACACCTCCGAACCGAACATTTGATTGAATTTTGCCGCAATGTCACGCGTGACCTCCACGTGCTGTTTTTGATCCTTCCCCACCGGCACCGCATCACTCTGATAGGCGAGAATATCCGCCGCCATTAAGACGGGATAGGCAAAAAGTCCATGACTGGCTGCAATTCCACGCGCCAACTTATCTTTATAGGAGTGGCAACGTTCCAAAAGTCCCATAGGTGTAACAGTTGAAAGCAACCATGCGATTTCGTGTACCTCCGGAACATCGGCTTGACGGAAGAGGCAAATATGTTCAGGATCCAATCCGCACGCGAGGAAATCCAATGCGACATCCAACGTGCTTTGCCGCAATGCCGCCGCATCGTGAACCGTAGTAAGTGCATGATATTGCGCGATAAAGATGAAAGCATCGCCTTGATTACCGCGTTCGATTGCCGGTTTCATCGCGCCAAAATAGTTTCCGAGGTGAAGCTTGCCAGAAGGTTGAATACCTGTAAGAATCCGCATAATCTACTCCTTATATCTGTCTTATATTAGCAAAAAGCCTTTCTTTAGGCTTTACTTGGCGGAAAACTCAAGCGCCCGTCTCCTCTATAGAGGGTCATTGCTCTATTGGTAAAAGAGGAAACCGTCCAATTCGGCGTGACTTACCAAAGAGCCATAATCGGGCAAGCTCTTATTGGATCACATCGCTTGAATTTGTATTACCAAAGGTTCGTTCGTTAAGTGTTACACGGGGAAAGGTTTTGGCGAATTTTACTTTTGCATTTGCCTTGCTCGGCTGTATGTTGCGCAGATGTGAGCCACTGATGACAATAAAGGCTTGAACAGGGACAATATTGTATTCTTTCTTCATATATTGAATCGTACTCGTGAGCTGTTCTACTGCGTGATTAAAATCAGATCCTTTCAACTCTATATAAGAACCACGAAATGTTTTTGTCGTAAACACAGACCAGTCGCAAACAGACTTCTCGCTTTCGGGTGGGAAACGGAAGTCGCCATCCGTTTCAAGCGCAACGGCTTCAACCGTTGTTTTTATCCTAAAGGCGTTCCTGCTCTTTCCTTTGGCGCGACAATGAATCCATTCGTTATTGCCGTAAACAGTGCAAGCGGCATCGGGTGCACGATTTAAGTAACACTTTAAGGAAGAGCCAGTCATTGCTCGTTCTTTTCCAGAAGTTCATCAAAGGCTTGATCAATTGAAATTGCCACTTCATCCATTTCACTTGTGGCAATAAGTCCTGTTTCGGGATCAAGGAGCGATTCCAGTTGACCATTTCTTAACGTGAAAACAGCAGTTTCGCGTGCGACAACTTCACTTTCGGGCGCACCCGCTTTGCGTTTTTCCGCTTCACAATAGAGCGCAGAATTGAGCTGTGAAAGAACCAGCGGACTATGCGTTGAAATGAAAAACTGAAGATTCGGGAAGGTACTTAACAATCGTGGAAGAATGTCTTTTTGCCACTGTGGGTGCAAATGGAGCTCCACCTCATCAATGAGAACAATACCTGATCCTAAAAGCGAATCTTTACTGTTTGGATTCGCCATCGAAAGGCGACGAGCCAAATCACCGACCATTGCGAGGAGACATTTTTCTCCATCCGAAAGTTCATTGACGCTGACAGGCATTTGGCTTCCGGGTGTAAGAACTTCCATTCGGAGCGGTTGGCGGTGTATCCGCCAATGAGTGAATCCTGGCAAAAATGCACTCATCGCCTTTTTAACCATACAGAGCTGGAGATCTTCCGTCGCAGTCCCATCTCTGAAACGTTCGTTCTCAATGTCTTCACGTGCTCGGAACCATTCAAAAAAAGAACGGAAGTCAGCTCTTCCCTCTAAAGAAGCATCGTAGCTTTCTAATTGTGAAAACAGATGATGTGTACGAATCTTGAGCGGGATATCAAGCACGGAACGATTCGTTGCATAATAGACAAGCGTGGGAACAGCTTCGTAAACAATGTCACCAGCATTTTCTTTTGAAAGTTGCCCCGTCAGCTTAAAACTTTTAAGGAAATTATTTAACTGTTCAAAGGAACTCTGTTCCGCTTTCATTACCGCATTTTTCGTACGCGCAATTTTCCAGGCAACATCCGCTTGTGGATTATAAAAGTGACAAACGCCTTCTATTTTTGCAGAGACACTTTTATGTCGAATGGAGGCGAGTTGCAACGGTTTTCCTGTTGCCGAAAGAGAGGCAGCCCTCAGGCGGGCAACATACCAACTCAGAAAGAGTGAAATCGCTTCGAGTACAGAAGATTTACCAGCACCATTGACACCGACCAATACGTTTAATCGACGAGCACATTTAAGTTCTAATGCCTTGAATTGCTTATAATTGGTTAATGAAAGTGATTGAAGCTGCATATGCGTATTCCTACCTATCAAACGAACCTTAAGATACTCCATTCAAACGGTTTCTGCAATAGCAAAGTCGCTACAGAAGGGAGAGAATAGAACTATAAAGTCTATCGGCGAAAAAAAGACAGCGCACGTGTCAGTGCGCTTGAGAGGGGATGTGAAAAATGGTGGGCGGTGACGGACTCGGACCGCCGACAGCCTGAATGTAAATCAGGAACTCTAACCAACTGAGTTAACCGCCCAAGACGTGTCGGAATGATTCCGTACAACGACAAAAATGGTGCCGGGGGAGGGAGTCGAACCCTCACGCTTTAGGGGCGGCAGATTTTGAGTCTGCTGTGTCTGCCATTTCACCACCCCGGCAAAGAGTGGAGCGGGTGAAGGGAATCGAACCCTCGTAGCCAGCTTGGAAGGCTGGAGCTCTACCATTGAGCTACACCCGCAAATGCGAATCGGGGGGAATAATAACACAGTCTGTAAATATTCGTCAATGGAAGCAACGCGAAAGTGTCGGTCGGCAAAAGTGAGCCTCTCTCAATGGCACGCGATGACTTCGGAGTTGATCTTCTACCTCAGTGAGGTGGAAGGTCAGGGTCAGTGAGGTACGTACGCTACCTCACTGAGGTAAGAGGTCAGGGTCATTGAGGTTGGCGACTTCGCCGAGGTGAGTGAGTATACGAGCGTTCAAGGGAAAGTGAATCGTTTGAAGTCGATGAGCGGAAGCGTGAACGCTATGAGGCAACTTTGCCGGCGTCTCGTAATCGCCGAAGTCGTACCACATTAGGAGAGCTTCTGCGCTACGGTATGCGCGGGATACGGTCGGGTCGGCGGAGCGGAGTTGCAATGGTTTATGCTTGCATCACAAATATAAATATGTTATTGTCACGCCCTTTCCTCGTGTGGGGAAAGGATTATTAAACAAGCCGAGTGCTTAACCACCTCTCCGCCTCTTTTGAGTGCTGACGAGGAGCGCATTCGGGTACAGAAAGCAAAAGCTCCAACATGGCTATTCGTAAACCTCAGAAGACGGTTGAGAAGATCGGTGCGCGTTATGATGAAATGCTCGCGGCTCTCGCGCAGCAGAACAGTGTTCCTTCACAGGGCACGATCGTCAAAGGAACAGTGACCGCAAAGCGTGGGAATGAAGTTCTCTTTGATATCGGATGCAAGTCGGCCGGATCGGTTCCCGCCAATGAGTTTGATAATGTCGACGCGGTCAACGTGGGCGATGTTTATGATGTTCTCCTCATCGAGCTTGAGGGTGAGAATGGCATGGTGGTCGTTTCTAAACGCCAAGCCGATGAAAAGATTCGCTGGGAAGCGATTCTCGCCAAGTATAAAGAGGGCGATACGGTTACCGGTATTATTCAGAGCAAGGTTCGTGGCGGTATGATTGTCGCGGTGGACGGTGTGGATGCGTTCCTGCCGGGCAGCCAAGTGGACGTGAATCCTTCGCGTGACTTGGATGTCTACGTGACATCGGAGCCTTTGCAATTCAAGATTATTAAGATTTCGGATGAACGCCGCAATATCATTGTGTCTCGCCGTGAATTGGTTGAGGCGCAGATGGCGGAGAAGAAACGCGATCTTTTGGGTACGCTCGTAAAGGGTCAGGTTCATCAGGGCAAGGTCAAGAATATCACCGACTTCGGTGCTTTTGTTGACTTGAATGGCATGGATGGCTTGCTCCACATTACGGATATGAGCTGGGGTCGTATCAAGCACCCGTCTGAACTCCTTCGCGTCGGTCAGGACGTCGAGGTGATGATTCTTGATGTCGATTTGGATCGCGAACGCGTTTCGCTCGGTCTCAAGCAGGCACAGAGCAATCCTTGGAATGACATCGAAGGACGTTATCCGGTCGGTTCCCGCCTTCACGGCAAGGTTGTCAACCTCGCGCCTTACGGTGCCTTCGTTGAAATCGAACCGGGCATTGAAGGTCTCGTGCACGTTTCTGAATTTAGCTGGACGAAGCGTGTGGCACGTGCGGCGGACGTTCTCAATATGGGTGACGAGGTCGATGTGGTCGTTCTCAACATTGATTCCGAGAACCAGAAGATCGCCTTGGGTATCCGTCAGACGGAAGCCAATCCTTGGGATACGGTGCGCGATCGTTATCCGGTCGGTTGCCGGATCACGGGCAAGGTGCGCAACTTCACCACCTACGGCGCTTTTGTCGAGATGGAAGAAGGTATTGATGGCATGATTCACGTCTCTGATATGAGCTGGACACGCAAGATCAATCATCCTTCCGAAGTCCTCCAAAAGGGTCAAGCGGTCGAAGCCATTGTGCTTGAAATCGATGCCAATGCTCAACGCATCAGCCTCGGTTTGAAGCAGGCGCAGACAGATCCTTGGAGCTCTATCGCATCGACTTACCAAATCGGTCAAGTGGTCAAGGGCAAAGTGTCCAAGATTGCATCGTTTGGTGCTTTCATTGAACTCGAAGATGGCGTGGACGGTCTCGTACACATTTCGCAGATTTCCGATCAGCACATTGAGAAGGTCAAAGACGCTCTCAAGGTCGGTCAGGAAGTCGAAGCTCGTATCGTGAAGATTGACCGCGACGAACGCCGCATCGGTCTTTCGATCAAGGCAGTGAATATGGATGAGACGGAAGTCGCTCGTTTGACCGCGGAAGCGGAAGCCGAGACACCTGCGACGCAGCCGCTGGGCTCTTTCGCCAACGCGTTTGAAGAAGCTTTTGCTTCGACCGACGAGTGGCAGCCCGGACAGCAGAAGTAAGTCTAGGAAGCTGTCTAAAAGAGTGTGGGGACGTGCATACGCACGTCCCCCCTTTTTATGTGCTATCTTCGCGACGAGGAATGCGGGAGTTCCCTCTCGCGGACGGATACTGATTGCGCCTTAAGCGGTGCAACGTGTATACTGTGTATGTGAAACTTTTCAAGGAGTATTATGGCATCAAAGAAACGGGTGATTTGCGGGTTAAGCGTGGCGGCAGTTTGGTTGCTGGCAATTTTCGTGTTGCCGTTCTGCGCGCTCGCCGGCTTGGTGATGCTGTCGGCGTTGGTCTGTGTCTATGAATATTGTGCAATGTTAAAAAAAGCCGGTTACGTCGTTCCGTTGAAGACGTTAATCGCCGCATCGGTGCTGTGGTTTCTCTGGGCGTATGTTCGCGGACCGTCGTTGGTTACGCATCCGATGACGCTGTTGATTGCCGGCGGACTTGGCGGCTTGCTGTTCTTGCGCGTTCTTCTGGATCGTCGGATTGCGAAACCGATGGAGACGGCGGCATTTACGGTGTGCGGCTTCTTTTATCTTCCTTTTATGCTGTCGTTCTTTCTGCTTGTGGCGATGTGCCCGTGGAGTGGCGCCGCCGGTTATAGCGCTGGTATTTTCCTTGCCTTCTTTATCGCGCTTATTATTAAGATGAGTGATACCGGCGGCTATTTTATCGGGTCGGCTTATGGCAAACATAAATTGTCACCGCGGTTGTCGCCCGGTAAATCATGGGAAGGCGTTGCCGGCGGGATTGTCTTTGCCCTTGCCGTCACCGTGCTGACGTTGGTGGCAGCTCAACAGAGTGACGCGAATTTCCTCAACGCTTTTCGTCTATTTAATACGCCGTTTCGGATGGCGTGGCTTTTTGTCGGCGTCATTATAACGGTGGTGGTGGGGATTTTCGGCGACCTCTTGGAGTCGCTGTTTAAGCGTGCCTGCGGCGTGAAAGATTCCAGTGCGCTTTTTCCTGCCATGGGCGGATTCTTTGATACCTTCGACAGCCTCATTTTTGCACCCGCCACCTTTTTGGCTTGGGTGTGGCTCATGCCATGACACGCCTCGTTATTTTAGGAGCCACCGGTTCGATCGGCACGAGTACGCTTCGTGTCGTGGCGGCGCATCGCGATCAATTCCAAATCGTTGGTCTTGGTGCGGGGCAGGGGGGGCGTGCGCTTTGTGCATTGGCGAAGGAGTGGAACGTTTCCTCGCTTGCATTGGCAGATGAAAAGGCGGCGCAGTCGCTCGGAATACCGGGCGGAGAGAAAGCGCTGTGCGATTTAGCGACGCTTCCCGAAGCCGATTTGATTGTAATGGCGATTGCCGGCATGGCAGGATATGCGCCGACCGTTGCTGCAATTGAAGCGGGGAAAGATGTTGCCCTCGCGACGAAAGAAGTGCTGGTACAAGCCGGAACAGAAATCATGGCGCGCCGTGCGGCGAAAGCGGTGCGTCTACTTCCGCTTGATTCCGAACATTCCGCCATTTTTCAATGCCTGCAATCGCGCGCCACGCTTCCGGCGTGCGTCCGTCCGGCAGAAACGGATCGTTCGCTCTTTAGCGAGACGCGGATTCGAGAAGTGATTTTAACGGCGAGTGGCGGACCATTCTTGAATTGCCCGACGATTGATTGGGCGAAGATAACCGTTGAGCAAGCGTTACACCATCCGCGATGGTCGATGGGTGCGAAGGTCACGATTGACTCCGCGACAATGATGAACAAAGGGCTTGAAATGATCGAAGCCCTTCATCTTTTCAATCTCACGCCAGCGCAATTAAAAATTTGGGTTCATCCGCAAAGCCTCGTGCATTCTTTCGTGAATTTTACCGATGGCGTACTCATGGCGCAGCTCGGGCAACCGGATATGACGATGCCGATTCAATATGCGCTCACCTTCCCCGATCGCCTTGCGACGCCCGAAATGCCGAGTGTCTCCTTGGCGCAAATGCAACAGCTGACATTTGCCGAACCCGATCTTACGAAATTCCCCTGCCTGCGATTGGTGCAGCAGGCACTGCCTTTGGGCGATTGGACACATCCTATTTTGACGCTGACGAATGAGGTCGCCGTCCATGCCTTCTTGAATCGCCGTATCCAAGCGGATAAAATTGCCGCCTGTATTGAAGACGGACTTGCACGGGGGGCAGCGCCCTGTGACGCAATCGTTGCACGGGCAAAAGCCTTTGTGGTTGCCAACGAAGGAACTTGAAGCGCCCTAGGAAAAGTCGGTCCGCGGAAATCTGCGGGAGAGCCAAGTTTACTCGGTGAGTTAGACAGACTTCTTTTCTTATGAAAACACATGCCTTATATCCTTTGACACTGATCGCTCAATATCGTGATTATATTTGGGGCGGTCATACCATTGCAGAACGTTACAACCGCGCCGGCACGCCGACGCCGTGTGCAGAGAGTTGGGAAATCTCCGCCGTTCCCGGCGCCGCCTCTGTGATTGCACAAGGCGCCTTTGAAGGGATCGCCCTTGATCGTATCGTGCAAACGTTCGGACGCGACTTTCTCGGATCTGCCGCGCCTGATCCGGAACGCTTCCCATTGCTGATTAAGATTTTGGATGCGCAAACGCGCTTGAGCGTGCAAGTGCATCCTGATGCGCCGACGGCGGCAGCTTTGGGCGGACAGCCCAAACATGAAATGTGGTACGTCCTCGCCGCCCGCCACGGAGCGCAAATTTACGCCGGTCTGACAGAGGGCGCCACGCCCGAGACGGTGGTTGAACATCTCGCGGCGCACGCGACATCCGCTGGCGATGTCTTTGATATTCCGGCAGGATGCGTTCACGCGATTGATGCCGGCAATTTGATTTACGAAGTTCAGCAGACGAGCGATACGACCTACCGTTTGCACGACTGGGGACGCGGACGCGAATTGCACCTTGAGAACGCTTTGCGTTCGATTCATTGGGAGCTGACGTCGCACGCACTTCATGCGCAGAGCGTTCCCAATCATCCGATTACGCCGCGCCTTGTCACACCGGAATTTAATTTTGCCACGCTTGATTTGACCTACGAACGCACGTTGCAAACGACGGCACGCAGTTTTATGGTGCTGTTCTGCGCCTCGGGTAAAACGACGCTTTCGCATGAAGGGCCTCATCCGCTCACACTTCAAGCAGGCGATACCGTTTTGCTTCCGGCGAAAAGCCGTGTGGTTCTGAATCCGCTTGCCAAAACACGCCTGCTGATGACGACGCTTTAGAACGGAGCGGTTGCCCGCGGGCTTAGCTAACATCTGCAATAAGTAAGAGTGCCTAATTCCTAAACCCCTCGAATTCGAGGGGTTTAGAAATTGTAGCTT
>JAVVWU010000049.1:0-11666 GCA_036651955.1 Kiritimatiellia bacterium | reverse complement strand
AGTTGTTTTTCTGTTTTTTTTTCATTTACCTCTCCAGTTTTATTTCTCCCCCAAGTCGGAGGATTTTTGTATATGATATTTCCAAGGATATGAATATTCCGTCCTGCGTAAATTGCCCCTTGACCTTCAACATAACCGCCAATAAGCACATCTCCTTCGACCACAACAGTCCCATCGAGTTTAATTGGAGTTTTCTCGTCCCCGATTAACACTACACATCCTTTATCGGCGCCGTCTACGTCTACGTTTCCAGTGTCGTCTTTTACATTCCTCGAAGGACCATCCTGATCTTTTTTATAAACACCGTTAATTGTAGGGTTAATAAAGTGTCCCATATCGTCTTGAGTGATGCCAGTGGTGCCAACGGAGACGGTTCCTTTCGCGAGGGCTATATAGTCTTTAAGATCTCCGAGATACGGCATGGGGAGGACTTGAGATGCGTCATAGAGACCATTTTTACGATCTGGATCTGAGCGAACGGAGGGATCATATCCCATTGCCCATGAGACATCGTCAGAAGGATCGTTTTCATCGTTCACATAGTTGCTAAGAGGGCGTGAACGCGTGTCTTTTTCAATGCTATAACGAAATTTGCCCAGCCATGTCCCGAATTCTTCATTCTCTTTTGTGATAGTTCCATTACTCTTAATGTCTTTATTTATGGAAGCATAAAGTCTTCCATTGATTTCGGCACTGTCATTGACTTTAAAATCTCCATTGGCACGCGCATCTCCATTAACGACACTTTTACTACCTAAAAAATACCCAAAATTATTGAGGAAATAGGCGTAGTCAAAGACTTCGGATTGCGCCAAAACAAACGCGGCTGTTTCTTCAATCGTTCGCGAAACTTTTTGCCCTAAAGGCGTGGTGGTCGTGGCTTGGGCGCGAATGACCAAGTCTTGCCGGAGACGATCGCTGGTGACATCATAGGCGGAAAATGTGACTTTTACCGTGCAGCCGTTGCGCGTCACGCCTGCCGTCGGGTAAGTCGTGCTATAACCGGCGGGTCCGACGGCGTTTGATTCTGTTGTCGTTGTAAAGAACGTATCAAGCGAGGCGGAGAAAAGATATTTCTCTTTTTTATAGTAATCAGAGAACTGCTTGTAAATTTCCTGCTTGGCTTCTTCCACGACCGATTGCGCGGCGAGCCGGCAAATGGTTTCGGAGGATGAACGCGCCATCGAGCGCGTGACATAGTTTGTATATCCAAAAACACCTGAAAGTGAAATCCCCACAATCAGCAAAAAGATCAGTGTCATGGGAAGAATAAAACCGGCATTGTGAGGAGAGGTAGGGCAGGACTTTTTCATAGAGGCTCCAGAGGTTAGTTCGGGACGACTTCCCCATAACAGGGAAGAGTAATGACATACTGTTTCTTTTCGGCGTTTTTGTCGGCACCCGAGGCAAGGGTGAACCGTAAGGTGACCGTCGCACCTTTTTTCTCAAAGAAGCTTTTTTCATCAATGAGGCGCAGACCTTTGAATCCCAACCAGTGCTTCGGCAAGAGTTGAGCCGTTGCGGCATCCGATCCAATTTTTTCGATATCGACATCGAGTTCGCGGGTGACCTTGTCGATTGAGCGGAAAGAAAACTCATCGGGGTCGTCACCTTTGTTGAAATCGGTCGCATTGAGAAGCCCTGAACTCCGCTCCGCTCCGACAGCATTGAGACGAAAAAGCAGCTTCTCACGCAGCGAGCGTGCCGTCAGAGAAAGTTCGGCATCTGCCATTGTTTGCCGGATAATCCGCTGACAGACGAGGAAGATGGCGAGGACGGCGCTCATGACGAGTGTCATCAGCGCGGAGACAACCATGGTCTCAACGAGGGTGAATCCTTTTTTACCGGCATGTCTCATGCTAGTTTCCCATCAGTTCACGTGAACTGTTACTGCGGAAAAGCGTGTAGGTGGAATCGTCGAGTTTCGGCGCCAATCCACGCTCTTTTCCGTTGCACTTCCAGAGGACGTTAATCGTCAGCTTTTTTCCGTTCAGCGATCCGCCGTCAGGAGTTTCGGTTTTGATCTCCGTTACAATCAGCGGATTCTGCAATCCGGGCGCGAGCAGCTTCAATTCTTCGGGGGACAATGCTTTGAACTTCAGCGCGTCATAATCCATGTTAAAGGTTTTCCACAGGAGATCCCAGGCGAGAGCATCGGCGGTTAAACGGGCGCTGTTTTCCGCCACCATCCGCCGGCAAAACATCAGCCCTTCCAGCATTGAGAGCGTCATCAGCAACACCATTGCCGACGCAATCACGACTTCAATGATCGTCATTCCGGAGCGGTGGCATTTCTGTCGAGTCGGAGCGTGTGTATTCATAAGAGGTTAAGCTTTCTTGGCGTCATCGGCTGAAGCCGCTTCGAGCGCTTCAATCTTTTTCAACGTTTCGCGCAGCGCGAGCGGACGGCAGAGGAAAAAGGAACAAGGCGCACCGATTCGCCGCTGAATTTCGTCACGGAGCTTTTCATCCGCCGGATTGAGCACTGCGACCATGACCTGATCCGCCAAACACGCAAAGGGTATCACACCATGGAGCTGAATGTACAGCGAAGGAAGCCGTTGCAATGGCGCGGCGGAGAGATCGAACAAATCAAGCGGAATCGCCGGCATTTCAAAAAAGCGAATCGCATCTGCCAGCACGGTGTCAACCAGATCGGCGTGATTTTCTTCCAGCCGATCGAGCAGTGAAATGAGCATCACTACGTTGAGGTCCGGCGTTTGCTGTAAGCTCATGCGCATTTCTTGACAAATTTCGACTGGAAGCAGCGCGCGATTTTCAATGTGTTGAAGAAAGCGTTCTTCGGATCGCAAGGCGCACTGTATTTCTTCCCTCAGATTGATTGGCACTTCTTCTGTGGCGTCGGAAGGAAGGGCATCAGAAGTGGCAGTCGTATGATCGGCTTCAAAAGAAGTTTCACGCCGAAGCGTTTCCATCTTTTGCGCAATCTCAATTCGTTTGAGTATTGTTTGAACCGCCGGATCTTCGGCAAAGCGCAGGAGTGATTGTTGAAGCTTCTGGACGTCGTCGATTTCACGCTTTTGGAGTAACGATTCTGCCAAGGCGATCAGCACTTGCCGCTGCTGCTCGCTTTGTCCGCTGTGTTCGTACGCCACGGAGAGAAATTCCAAGCTCGCACGATCGCCCGGCAATGTCTGGAGCATCTGTTCAAAGAACGCGATGCCTTCTAATAATTTGGGGTCGATCGTTTCCATGAGGCGAACCTTTTAGATTTCGTGGAACGGCTGTTTCTTTTCAAACAACGTTAAGCGATGTTTCAAAACGACCGCTTCTTGTGTGGCGCCGGTGGCTTGATAGAGTGCAAGCGCTTTTCGTGTGGCATCCACTGCGCGGTGAAAGTGAGCGCATTCGGCGTGGGCGACACCGAGCACTGCGAGTGCCGCCGCGTCTTTTTCCTTGGTGAGCGAGACGGCGCGTTCAGCATATTTGAGCGCTTCTTTTCCATTGCGGAGCGATTTGAAGAACGAGGTGGCTAAAATCCACGCGAGGCTGTCGATCGTGGGCAAATCGTCGGGCATCATAAAGAGACGCGCACGAAACTCTTTGAGTTGCGCCTCGACACATTCTTGCCGTACGCGCAAACGTTCGCTGTCTTCTTGTTTCTTGAAGTCAAAAGGAAGCCCGACGGTACGGAACTTGGCTTCAATCTCATCTTTGTTGACCGCTTTGACATAGGCGTCACGAACGGTAATATCGCCATTGAGTGCCAACCGTGTCAATTCGTCACTAAAGGTCATCATGCCGACTTTGGATCCGGTCTGCATCACGGAAGGCAACATATGCGTTTTACCTTCACGAATGAGCGTTGCCACCGGCGTATTGACGACGAGCACTTCAAATGCCGCGATGCGTCCGCCGCTGATTTTCTTGCACAGCGTTTGTGCCACAACGCCTTTGAGCGTGTCGGCAAGCATCGCGCGGATTTGGTTTTGCCGGTCGGCAGGAAATTTGTCAATCATACGTTCGACGGTTGACGCCGCCGTATTGGTATGGAGCGTGGCGAAAACCAAGTGACCTGTTTCTGCCGTTTCAATGGCGATTTCCATTGTTTCCAAGTCACGAATTTCACCGACGAGAACAATATCGGGATCTTCACGTAAAGCGGCACGGAGCGCCTGTGTGAAATTGAGCGTATCGCGATGAATTTCGCGTTGATTGATGACACACTGATCGGGCGTATGGACAAATTCGATAGGATCTTCAATCGTAATAATATGTTCATTACGCGTACGATTGATAAAGTCAATCATCGCCGAGAGCGTCGTTGATTTTCCCGATCCGGTCGGACCGGTGACGACGACGAGCCCTTTAGAGAGCAGACAAAATTCCCGCAATGCCGGCGGTAAACTTAATTCTTCAAAAGTCGGAATCTTGTCGGGAATCACACGGAGTACGGCGCAATAGCCAACCATATCTTTGAAGCAGTTGACACGAAAGCGCGCGACGCCGGGAATGGCGTAGGCGCAGTCGGTATCCCACTCGCGGAGGAGCTGGTCGCTATTTTCCTTCGGAACAATTTCCTGCACCATGGAAAGCACTTCGTCACTGGAAAAGGGCTTCTCATCTTTTCCTTCTTCCGTCAGCGTTCCTTGAACTCGCATATAGGGACGCCGTCCGGCAGAAAGATGAAGGTCGCTGCCCGAACGAGCCACGAGGTCTAAAAGTAAAAGGTCGATTTTGTTCATGAACGCTTTCCATTGGCGTGCGTCGCAGGGCATACAAGCCTCCGTGGAATCCACGGAGGCTTGTGCGAATTAGTCTTTCAGCTTTATCAAAGTTTCACGCGGCTGCTGTGCCGGTTCTTTAATTTCGCCTTTCATCACCGCTTGGCTCATGACGGCATTTTTCGGCATTCCCAAATCTTCCGGAATATTTTCCGGATTGGCGACGCCGACGGTCACGAAGATGACGATTTCTTTCTGTTCTTTCTGCCGGCGCTTCCATCCGAAGACGCGCGGTCCGATCCAGGGAATATCACGCAGCAACGGTACGCCGCTGTCGATATTATTCTCATAGCTGCGGCTCAAGCCGCCAATCACCGCCGTGGCGCCATCGGTCATCGTGAACTGTGTGTTGAGACGCTGAACGTCGATAATCGGATAGCGGGCATAGATGGTTTGGCTGTCCAGTGTCGGATCACTCATCAAGCTGTACGTTCCGGTCTTGGAGCTGATCGAAGGAATAATGTTCACCGAGATAAGCCCGTCGGAGCTGACACGCGGCGTGACTGCGAGCGTGATGCCGTAGCTGAAAAACGCCTCACCGACCCACGGATCCCTCGACTCTTTCTTGCCGGGGATAACCACCAGTTCCGTTTCGACATCGGTACGCGAACCGCTTCCTGTATCGGACGTGGTGACCTTGACTGTGATGCATGGTTCTTTTGTCGTGACATCGACCAGCGCTTCACGTTCGTTCGCCACGATAATCTTCGGATTGGAGAATGTCGAGACGCCATCTTCCTTTGCGAAGGAGTTCCAGTACAGCCCGAAGTTACTGGCGGAAATGACGCCACCCCACGTCATCGTTTGGGCACTGCCCGCGGTGCGATCGGCAGCAGGGATGAGCGGACGGTCACTGCTGGTGTTTTTCGCTGCATTGCCCCATACGCGCGTATTGTCATAACCGAAGGAGACGTTTTGGGAGTTGAGTCCGAAACCTTCACCACCTAAGCTATTCCAGCGCAATCCGAGCTCTTTGCTTGCCGCCGCACTCATTTCGACAAAGCGCGCTTCAATGTAAACTTGTGGAACGGATTTATCAATCGATTTGATAATGCGTTCACATTCCGAAATTTCCTGTTCCGTGGCTTTGACGACGACGACGTTCGCCGAGGGAAAAGCGGTCGCAATCGGCTTATTGCCCGACTTGTTGAAGATCGCCGCAATTTCCGCCGAAGACGCGTGCTTCAAGGGGAACGTCTTGGTGAGGATCGGCAACACGTCATCGGTGACAACGACCGAGTAAATGGCACTGCCGGGAGCACTTTCGCGCAAACTCAATCCGCAGGAAGAGAGGATGGCGGAGAGACCTTGATGCCACGGGACTTTGTCGAGCTTAACGCTGACGTGTTTCATGAGGTTCGTCGTCGATCCCGAAATAATGTTGGCTTCGGTGACATCGCGGAAAACTTTGATGATTTCCGAAACGGCGGTGTCATCAAAGGTGAGCGAGACAATCGCCTGACCGGACTCAGAGGTGGAAGCTTCCGCCGTCAAACTATTCGGCATTTCCATCGTCGTCGTCGATTCAATCACCGTTGTATTGGGTACTGCTTCGGCGACCGGTGCGGCGGTGTCCGCCGTCGTATCCGCCACGACTTCCGCCGGCTTCTCAGCAATCGTTTCCGCCGGCTTTTCGGCAGGCGTTTCAACGATGGCGACTGGTGCAGCGACTTCGGCAGGCGTTTGCGCAATAATAGAATCGTCGTCATCAACAAGAACGGCAGGCTCTTCGTCCGTCGTTTCGGCAGCCGGTTCAGTTGCTCCTACGACACCCAAAAGAGGCGTAGCAGCTTCGCTGTTTGCCGCTTGTGCCGGCGATGAGACCGGAAGCATCAGACCAATCGCGGTCAAGACGTACAGGGGAATGAGGCGAGTTTTCATACCATGAGTTCCTTGTGATAACTTTTCATTTGCTGTTCGTGCTGTTGAGCCGCTCGGCTTTCAACGGTTTGAGCCGCAATTCTTGATCTTCGCTGTCTTCACGTACCCGCCACGAAAAGCGGACACCGCGAGCGGTTACTGTAACGACATCACCGGAGGTGTAACCCTTCCCGTTAATGTAGATGATTTGGTGCCGTCCATCGGCGCGTTGCACCGAGGTAGTGCCGGCAATCCGCAACGTTTTACGCGCGGCAATCCACTCCTTGAGTGAAGCGGCTGAAACGCCGGTGCCGCGACGGACAAAGAGCGGCTGTGTGACCGTGCTCGCCGTCGCTTCTTTGGCAACCGGTTCTTCTTCAATGGCGACGGCGACCGGTGCCGGCGTATAGCCGATCGGCCAAAAAGGGTCGTGCGCGACGGCGCTCGAAATGGAAGCGGAAAGCGTGCCACCGAGGAGCGCGAGCATCGCGATGAAACGACCGTTGGCGTGGCTCATTTCTGTTTCCTCCCCTGTGCGAGGGCGTCTTTGGAGAGGGCGCCTTTGATGGGCCATTCAAAGACGAGTGTCATGCGATGATGAAGCGGATCTTGAGCGTGCGGCGAAATGGAGATGCCGGAGAGTACGGCGAGCGGGTAGTGTGTCTCGACGGCACGCACAAAGTTTACAAGTGCGGCATAGGAGCCACTCCCCGAACATTCGATCGGCTGCCGTGTGTAAAGCTGTGCCGGAAGCGGCCCTTTGGGAAGTGGCAGTGCAATGGTCGGCAGTTCACGGAACGTTTCCAGCTTGAAGTTGTGCTGCTTGGCAAGCGGATCAAGGAGGGAACGGCAACGCATCGCATACGATTCAAGAAGCGGTGTGAGCAGACCTTCGGATTCCATTTTTTCGAGCTGAAGCGTCATCGCGTCAAAATGCTTCTTTGTGAGATCAAGGCGACGCAACGTCCGCGTCATTGTTTCTTGCTTTTCTTCGAGCGTTTTAACTGTGTCACGCAAAGCCAAATGACTTTCTTCCGCCGGCGTGATGAGGAAAAGGTAAATGAGTGCGGCGGCAACGCCTGCAATCGCTGACAAGACCCACGCACGCGATTGCGAAGAGGCGAAAAATTCAACGAGCTTTGCATTGTTTATGCTCATTCAAAGCTCCTTGCTTTCAAATCGCAATTCAAGTCAAAGAGGAGCAGTTCCTGCGTCTGATCGCGCTCCATCGGTGCTTGACGAAACGATCCGCGCGGGATTTCAGCCTGCAACACTTGATTGGTGAAGGCGGTGGACTGGAGCGCACTGAGGAGGTCGTTCACCGGCTGTGCGCTGAGCGTACGTCCCATCAGTCGCAAGGCGATCGGCTCAATGCTTTCTTTGGGACCGAGCATTACCGGTTTTCCTTTGGCGACGGTTAAATCATACGGTTTGGGCGCGTCAATGCTGAGCGTGGTGAGCTGAATCTGTGCCGGAACGCTCTTTCCGAGCTGTTCCAGAAAATCGGACAAGCGGTTGCACCCGTGACGGTAGAGCGAGAGTTGCGCCAAATCTGCCGCCAAATCGCGTTCCAATTTGACGACTTCCGTGGCTTTCTGATACGCCGCTTTTTTGGAGGCAAGATCGATTTCAATGGCAGCCTTCTGCGAGGTGAGCACCATCGTTTGCATCAGAATTACGCCCCACCACACGAGGAGACCTACGGCGGTAAGTCCTAAGAAAATCGGCATCATCACGCGCAGACGCACCGGACTGGAGCTCATAATTTCTGTGCTGCGCAGAAGATTCAGATGGGCGGCGGCGCTCATGCGTGATCCTCCAGTACGGCGACCGCTGCGCCATAGGCTGTCAGATAGTCGGTTTCGTCAAGCGGCTCCTGCTTCGAGACGATTGCTGCGGAGAGTCCTTCAAAAATTGAGGGCGTCTTGAGGGGGATGCCGATCGCCGAATTTTCATAGGCTTGCCGCCAATATTCGACGCCGGAAGAAACGCCGAAAAGGAAAAAGAGGTTGACATCATTTCCGGTGCGGCGCGTGAGATAATCGCGCGCAATGCCAATCTGGCGGAAAATGGGAGCCAGCACCGGCAGTAAAACGGGCATCGGGTCAATCAAATGTTCTTTCAGCATCGAATCAATGAGTTTTTCATCAATCCCCAGTTGTGTAACCAATGCTTCGCGAAGCTGTTGCAATCCTGCCGGATGTTCACGATAGAGCACGGGGCGGTGTTCGTGATACGCCACGAGGATTGTACACTCTGCGCGGACAATGGCGGCGAATCCCGTTCCTCCGGCAGCGATAAAGTCCGGATTATACGTCAAGAGATTGAGCAGCGCCGACGATGCGACTTGCACCGAACTCGCCGTCGGCTGATGACCTTCCGGCAAAATGCGTGACAGCCAGAGCACTTGATATTCAGGCAGTCCTGTTTCAAGGCAAACATTCGGCGGTGCGACTTGGCGAATGACTTTGCGCAATCCGCCTTCGGAGACCGGTTCATTGCCTTCCATCGGCGCATCTTCCACTTGTGTACTGAGACGGATCACCGCTTGGGCAGAGTCGACGGCAAAGGCGGCATGCGGCGCTTGATAGTGCGATTTGAGCGACCACATTTGCGGCTTGGCTGCCGATTCCCAGCTCTCGGGCAGCATTCCTGGTAAATCAAGCTTCCCGATCGCAGCCACCGTCACCTCGGTACCGTTTTTTCTCAACCGAATCACGGGGAATTGCTCCGTCTGACCGGAGCTGATGCCAATGCCGATGACATCGCTCACCGCACGCGGAGCGAGCGCTTTAAGGTTGAGTGTTTTCGGATCGAGTTTCTTCATGCGGCGCTACTTCTTGTACGAAAGTGGTGACAAACGGAGACCGAAGAGGCGATACGTCTTGCCTTTGCGAACCGTGCGAATATCGCGAATCTCCAACGTTCCTTTGGCGTAGTCTGTTCCGGGGACGGCTTCGCCGAGAACTGCCCACTGACGATCTTTGGCATCGGTTTTCCCGAGCACTTGAATGTAACCATTCAGCGAGGTTCCTAACGTCCCCATCGAATCGAACGGCTCGACGGTGACAATCAGCGAGACCATTTCCTGCGATTGACGGCGCACTTCACGAATGCCGAAATGATAGGCAAATGACGCTTGGACTTCGTTCCCCTGCACGTGCGTGACAGGGGCAATATTAAGAAGGTAAGCAATGTTTGCCGCCTGTGCTGAACTCAGTGCCGTGTCATCGGACGTTTCACCGATCACTTTGAGCGTCACGATCCCTTGTTTCGGTGCGTTGGGCGTATGCGCAAGAATGAAGGCGCCAGCTTCCGGCAACGCTTCCGGCGACGGTGCGCCATTGCCATCGACAATGCAGATTTTGCAGCCTTTGGTTGCCATACTGTAGGAGCCGTTAATCCATAACGTATTATTGGAGACGCTCAGCGTCGCACCGGCAAGCGCGGGCGACAGTTGGAAATCGGAGACTTTCGGTTGTGGAACGGCAGCCTGCCACTGGAGAAGCGGTAAGCGTTCATTGGTCAGCTGTTCGGGCGAACCGAGAATCATAATTTTGCCATTCTCTTGAAGCGAAAGGAAGCCGGCAGTCAACGCTTTGTTTCCGACCATTTTGATTTTCGATTCCGCCAGAAGAGAGAGTGCACCGGAGACGTTTGTGCCGGTGAGAAGCGTGCCGCCTTTTTCAATCATTAACGGACTGGCATTGACGATCGTTTCGGCACCTAAAATCGCCGAGCCTTTCACGTGAAGAATCGCTGAAGCATTCATCTGAATCGTCTGCGCCTGATGTGTTCCACTGATGAGATGTGTCGGCGTCTCCAGCTTGACTGTAGTCAGAAAACTGTCTTTACTCAAAGTCATCGAACGGCAGTTGAGCGTCAATGCCAGCGGGCGATCGGCGGTTCCCAGCGACGCTTGAACGTTCATATCACTCAAATGATCGAAATGCCACGCATTAAGATTCTGACTGCCCAGTGTCAATGTCGGTGTTCGGGAGAGACGATGCGTCACCGTTCCTTTGAGCGTTCCGGCAGCAGCAATGGTCGTATCGCCCATCAGTTCTAAATCTGCCGAACAGACGGCACCGAGCGGAAATTCAATCAGCCGCAATGCGCCAAACTCTTCGCCGTTCTTTTCGCCTGCTCCGGAGAGCGCAATGGAAGGGACGTTCATCGTTCCGATGACGAGCAGCTGCATGCCTTGCTCAATCACCAGCCGTGCCGAAGCGCCCAACTGTAAATTGCGACTCGACAGCTTACGATTCGCACCACTGCCACCGTCTTTGAGTAAAATATCGCCACGGAACTGCGTCGCGTCAAGCGCCAGTTCCAAATCGGAAATTTTGCAGAAGAGTTCCACACGCCCATAGCCAATGAGCGTCATCTTATTCAGATTCTTTGCCTGACAAGGGCGAAGCGTCAGTGTTCCTCCGGTCAGTGCATACGTTCCGCCCGGTAAAGCGCCGCGGAGCGGAGCGAGCATGGCAGTGCCGTCTTTCGCCGCTTGCGGCCACAATGCCGACGGCGCGACAACGCCACTCCATACGACTAAATCATCAAACTGCGCATACAGACCGTTCTTCCACGCAGCATTTGCCGCCGCATCGTCACGCCCGCGCCCAATGATAATCTCCTCCAAGCCATCGGCAGGACGAATCGTCGGAATCTCCGTGTACGTGTCAATCAACTGTCCATCGCGGTACAATTTGAAAATGCCATCATAGTAGGTAAGGACAATGGCGTACCAAGCTTCCAACGGCAGCTTATTCGCTGGATGCCAACCGCAGAGATTCACGCGCGTGGGGAGACCTTTATCTGCAAAAAGTGTCAACGAAGGATCGCCGCCCTCCTTGCAATTCTCAAGGCGGAAATTATGCGTCCCCAAGCGAAAACCGAAAATTGTGTGCCACGGCGCCCGACTGCGCGGCTTAAACCAAAATCCAATCGTAAAGCCTTCACGTGCCGTAATTCCTTTGATTCCGGAAATCCGCGCCCAATTCTTCCCGCCATACGACTCAAAACAGCCGCTGCCGACTTTTTGATTTTTTGTCACCAACG
>JAVVWU010000048.1:0-12067 GCA_036651955.1 Kiritimatiellia bacterium | reverse complement strand
CATAAATCATTGCACATAAAAGCGTTCTTTTATACCCCCCCCACGTATAAATCTCATTACACCGAACATTGTCAAAAAAGGCAAAATCGCAAGTACAAGAGACATTACTCCATACGCACAACCACGCGACATTCCCCATACACGGAGCCACGCAAAAGGTGCCAAAAATAAATCACAGTAGAATTGCGGAGAGGCGTATCCAGAGCCGTTACAAACGTCAGCATAAAATCGGCAAGGATAGCTTCCTCCTTCCGAGAACCACGCAGTCAACGCATCCAAACGCATCAAATGAAATGCCGTATCAATACAAACATTCCCCGAAAAGGAGAAGACGACAATCCCGGTCAAAATAAAAAGTCCTACGCCGCACCAAAAGAACGATTCAAGTTTCTTCAACATCGCTTCCTCTTTTACAACCTCTATGCTCGCCCTCTAATGCGTCACTTCCGCCTGCGCCACCACAAAAGCCGCTCTTTCTGAACGCTTTCTTAGAAGGAACACCTTTCGTGCGACCGGAAAGAATAATATGAAGGAGAACAATCAGGACGCCCCACAATAATATGATCGGCAATAGGAATACCAATCACGCGTCCGGCAACGATCAGTTTTTCTGTTGTTGCAATATCCGCATCACTGGGAGTGACGGCGCCCGAAGGATGATTATGCACAAGGATGACGGCGTGAGCACCGAGCATGACCGCTTTGCGAAATAACGTGGGTGGGTTAATGACCGTATGATCGCCAACGCCTAGCGTCAACAGTTCCGGACCTTCGCCCAAAGGTGCTCGCCGATGATCCAACAGAAGCGCCCAAAAGCCTTCCTGTAAATAACGTGAACTCTCGGCAAACATAATTTCCGCCACTTGCCCCGGGCGTAAAATGGGACGATGAAGTTCTTTTTGTGTCGGGCCATAAGCGCGCGCACCGATTTCCAAAGCCGCCAGCAACGTTGCCAGCTTGTCCGGACCAATGCCACGCAATGTCGCCACCGCTGTCACCGGATCGTGATAGTTCTTAATAAACGTCACCAACGATTGATGATCATAACGGCGAAACGTTGGAAATTCTCCCACCGCCACCCGCAAGGCGTGTGCAAGTTGATGCACATTACATCCTTTGATTCCCGTACGCAAAAGAATCGCCAACAGTTCATCATCTGTAAGCGCACGAACGCCAAGACGCAGCAGCTTTTCACGCGGACGATCGCCTTCGGGGATTTCCGCCATACGGCGTCCGTCATTCTTCGCATTTTCAGTTGCGCTCATAGCTCCTCGCCTTAAAGCGTGGCAAGTTTTGCCGCACCGTCTTTTTCCCACACCGCCCAAACACGTTCGGCAATCATTGGCACCGTATCACTGGAAGAACAGGCAATCCACGTCACCTCAAACTGTCCGCGCAGATACGTTTCCTGCCGACGTGCCAATTGACGTGTACGGATAATGGTTTGCTCTATTGCCTCTGCACGCGTTACTTTCCCGTCGAGTACCGCTCCCGCTTCGGCGTAACCAATCGCCTGATTCGCCGTGCGCGACCATTCAGGATACGCCGTTCGCAATGCGCGCGTCTCTTCCAACAATCCCGATTGATACATCTTGCGGACACGTTCAGCAATCCGCGCATGAAGCAGAGCACGCGGCCAAAGAAGTGCAGGAAGTTTCACTTTCGCTTTACTCCCCCACCCGCGAGGCAAAGAGCCTCCGCTTTCAAGAATTTCAAGCGCACGGATTAAACGACGCGGATTTTGCATATCTTCCAACGTCACCTTCCGTTGCGCAAGCCGCGCTTGAAGTTCTGCCAAAGGCAACGCTTCCAATGTGGCTCGCCGTTCAGAATCCACCGGTGGCGCCGGATCAAGACCGCGCAGTAAAAGTGAAAAGTACAGCCCTGTACCGCCTGTAACAAAACGAAGCGGCGCCGTTTCCGACTGCGCAAGCGATTCAAGCCAACGTGCGGAGGAAAACGTTTCCGCCGGAGTAACGCAATCTAATCCGTAATAAGGCACACGCAAACGTTCTTCTTGAGACGGTTTCGCTGTACCAATGTCCATTCCGCGATAAACAAGCATCGCATCAGCTGAAAGAAGCGTTGCACCGTGCTGTTCTGCTAAATATTGAACAACGGCACTTTTCCCCGTCGCCGTTGCCCCCGCGAGCAGAAACGTCCCCCTCACTTCTGCTCCAATCGCCACTGCAAAAAGATTAACAGCGCCACCGCCACACAAATGGCACTATCGGCAATATTGAAACAGGGGAAATGATACCCTTTCCAATAGAAATCGAGGAAGTCCACCACATAGCCCAAACGGAGCCGATCAATCAAATTACCGATAATCCCCGACAGCAACAGTGCGCCCCACGGCAACAAACAACGGTGCGCGCCAAAAATCTTTTTCCAAAAGACGCAACACAAAATAACTGCCACCGCCCCGAAGCCAGCAAGCCAATATTGCGCCCCTTGAAACATTCCCCACGCCGCCCCTTGATTGCGAACATATGTCAAAGAAAAGACCGGCAGAATCTCCACGCTTTCGCCCCAAGCAAAGAATCGTTCCACGCCAATCTTCGTTCCTTGATCCAAGACCAATACGAAGAAAAACAGTCCGACGGAAAGAAAAAGCCAACGACGCACGTTAACGCACCTTGATAAAGAGGAGGAAAAGAATCGGCAGCAAGAGCGCTTGCAACAGAATAAAACGAATGACGACCTGCGGACCGGACCACTTGAGTTCCTTGCGGCAATGATCGTGCAAAGGAAAGGTGAAATGGAAGAAGATACGCTGGAGGCGCGTCGCCGGCTCTCCGGGAAGCGGTTTTTTGACCGGATGCCCGCAACAACGGAAAAGACGCAATAAACCAAGTTTCACCAACCCCAATCCGCCATTGAGCAGAATCATCGGTGCCACCACAATAATCACGCAGAGATTACCACTCGCCAATGCCGCAATCCCTAAGACCATTCCGAACATACGCGATCCGGCATCGCCCATCAAGAGCGAAGACGGTTCGCAGTTGTACCAGAGATAAGCACCCATCGCACCGGAAAAAATGGCAATCAGCACCGCCCACTTCGCCGCCGAATTAGAGTGCGGTATCAATAGATAATCTGCCACCGTACTATGCCCCACCACCACATAAAGCAAAATACACATCATCACCAAAGAGAACAGTGTCAACAGTCCGGCAAGCCCATCAATTCCATCGGAACAATTCGTCGTATTGATCGCGCCAAAGAGTAACGCTCCGGCAATCGGAACATAAATCCACACCGGCAAAAAGACTTCCGCACGTACAAACGGCCACCACGTCGGAATCACCGTTGCGCCATCACACAAACAGTACACCGCCCCCAATGATACCAGCACATCCAGCAACGCCTTCTTCGCACCGCCCCACGGAATATCCGCACGATCATCTAAATAGCCCGAAAGCATACAAAGAAAAATGCACAGAATGACCCCTAAATCCCACAACGAATCGGGATACGCATAGAGCGGAAAAAAGAGGAAAAGCACAGGCAACAGCAAAAGTGCCATCGGGAAACCGGCTCCCGTGGGCTTCGCCTTCGACTGACCGCTACCCACCACCGCGACTTCCGTACCATCTGCCAACGTGACCGTCTTACCGCGATCGCACGGCAATCTTTTCGCCAAGCGCGGTAAAAAAAGCCACACAATCAGTGCCGCCAACAGCGCACCGCCACCCATCATGACAAGATGTGACTGGAAAAGACGAAACGGCCCCCAATAGGTCCGCAACCAATCGCTCAAAAGATAAAACATAGTTCTCCTCGTTCAGAACAATCGCAGTATACCAAAAGGTCAGCTTCGCCTTGTCTTTTCAAATACGAGCGCATCAACAAATGTGCGGTACCATAATGCTTGCAAAAAGTGCCACAGAAAACCTTCTTTACCGTCTAAAAAGCCACCTCTGAGAATATATCTATAAAAGAAATAGCCCGCCGCACGCCAAAACAAAGGAAGCTTTGCATAGCGCCCTTTTTGACGCCGCTTTATCGCCAGCTCCGCAGAAGAATCCTCCGCCACATGAGAAGTCTCTGACAACAAAAGCTTCATTTCGCGCTCTGCATAGTTCAAATGCTTCTGCGTCCACCAGATGAGACTATTCAGATTGTCATCGACAAACGCCGCCTTTGCTCGAACGATATCCCCTTGTGAAAGAACAATATGTTCGTCCATTTCTCGCTTCTCACACCGTCCCCACCCTCTTCTGAAAAGTCGTAATAACCACACCGAAGGTCCCGCATGCCGAATCCATTTCCCCATAAAATATCGCCGCAGCAGCAGCAGCAGTCCGCCAACCTCCGCCCCAAGAAGTGGTAACTCCACTCGCAATTCTTGAATCAGTTCTGCTGTCATCCACTCGTCCGCATCCAAACGTAAAATCCACGTCCCTTGCAACGGAAGATTGTCCAATGCCCAATTCATTTGCTCCGCCTGATTTCCAGGCCATGCGTGCTCAACGACCGTCGCACCTAAACGACGCGCAATGTCTTGCGTTCCATCGGTTGAAAAACAGTCCACGACAAAGATTTCATCGGCGAGCTCTTTAACGTTTTCAATGCACCGCTGAAGGTGTAACTGTTCGTTGTAGGTCAAGATAATAACCGAAAGATTCATATGCACCTCATATTCTTAAAGTGACATATCATAACATATTATGCTAGACTTTCTCCTATGGAAATAGCCCCTCACCCTCTGCTGAAAGCCGCAACGGTTGCCGTCGTCGGACGAACCAATTCCGGAAAATCAACGCTTGTAAACCGTCTTGTCGGCGAAAAAGTCAGTATCGTTTCACCTGTGGAACAAACGACTCGCAACCGCATTCGCGGCATTCTGACCGAAGCACGCGGACAACTCGTCTTTCTCGATACGCCGGGATTGCATAAAGCGGAATCTGAACTCGGCACCTTGATGAACCGCATGGCGCGCGGTGCCGGTGAAGGATCCGATCTTCTGCTCATTATTTTTGACGCATCATCACCCGTTCAAATGGAAGACGAAGGGTGGATGGCGCGCGCTGCTTTTTCTGAAACGCCAACGTTCTTTATTCTCAATAAATCCGATGCACCTTCGTTCAATCCGATGCCGTTCAAAGCGGCATGGACGCGCATCCTGACTGAAAAAAAGTCCGAACGTAAAGTTCCGTGGCTTGAAATTTCTGCCGATCAAGGAAACGGATGCGACGCGCTGTTGGAAATCCTTTTTTCTTACGCGATAGAGACACCCGAACTGCTGTTCCCCGAAGAAATCGTCTCCGATTATCCGCGTAAACTTTCCATCGCCGACATCATTCGCGAAAAACTGATCCGCCACTTGTTTCAAGAGGTGCCTCACGAATTAGGCGTGCGTGTCGATACACTCATTGAAAATCCGGACAATACGTGGGACATTGGCGTCACGCTCTTTGTGAATCGTGCCTCCCAAAAAGGAATGGTCATTGGCAACAAAGGTCGAACGCTTCGCGCCATGCGCCGTTCCGCGGAACCTGAAATTATGGCAGCCTATGACCTCGCCGGATGTACGATTACACCATTTGTACGTGTCGAACCGAAGTGGTTTAAGAATCACTTCATTCTCAAAGAACTCGGTTATAAGGAGTAATTATGGAATCTAATCTTCAACCTCTCGTCTCTGAAAAAGAACAACGCAAAAAAGGCTGTTGCCTCGGCATGGCGTTGGGCTGTGGAACGTCTCTCTTTCTCCTTCTCCTAATCACGATCGGACTCCCGCTCGGACTTTTCTTCGGCTTCGGCAAACTGATTAAAACGCACATTCAAGATGAAGTCAGCACAAAACTTTCCACAAACGATTACACCACGTTACGCGGCGAAGGAACACGCCCCGTCTTACGCTTGACGCTCAATGGCGTTATCACCGGAGCTTCCGACAGCCGTTGGTATACGACGCCCGATGGCGACGCTGCCGTTTTAACGGCGATTGAAGCTGCCACCGATGAAGATTATTTTGATGCCATTCTCTTGGTGATTGACTCTCCCGGCGGCGGTGTCACGCCGAGCGATCGCCTGTACCACGCATTGGAGTGCTTCAAAACGTCAAAAACAGGACGCAAAGTCTTTGTACTCGGTGGCGATATCGTAGCCTCCGGCGCCTACTATACAGCCCTGCAAGCCGATTGGATTCGGATTCATCCGACGACAATTATCGGATCGATTGGCGTCATTGTCCCCGGCTTTAACGCCGCACTTCTGGCTCAAAAACTCGGCATCGCCGATAATTCGATTACCAGCGGCGCCTCCAAAGATCTCGGCAATCCGCTCAAGCCAATCAATCCCGAACACAACGCTATCCTCAAATCCGTTGTGGACGCAATGTACGAACGTTTCATCGGATTAGTTGCCAAAGGCCGTCAGCTTCCGATCGAAGCCGTCCGCAAACTCGCCGATGGTCGCGTTTACTCCGCCGAAGATGCTATCAATCTCCATCTCGCCGATGATATCGGCTACGAAGATAGCTACGATGCGAAGATTGCCGAACTTATGGAATGCGACTCCATCGATGATTTAATCATTAAAGAACCTTCTTCTTATCATCTTAAGAGTTGGCAAATGTTCCTCTCGGAATTTCCGCACGCCGTCGGACGCACCTTGGTGGCACCTTTGACCGAAACGGCTCCACGCCAACCTGAGTACCGCTATTGAAAACGCGACTGGACGTTTTACTTGTTCAAAAGGGACTGATTGAATCGCGCGAATTAGCCCAAAGGTTTATCCTTGCCGGTGAAGTCTACGTCAATGGACAGAAGGAAACCAAGGCGGGACATTGCTTTCCCGATGATGCCACACTTACGCTCGCGGCAAAACCGCGTTTCGTTTCACGTGGCGGTGAAAAACTGCAAGGCGCCTTTGACGCCTTTGACCTTCACGTTCAAGATCAATGTTGTATTGATGTCGGCGCATCAACTGGCGGCTTTACCGATTGCCTCCTCCAGCACGGCGCACGCCGCGTCCTGTCCATTGATGTCGGAACCAATCAGCTTCATTACAAACTGCGCACCGATCCACGCGTATGGTCGAAAGAACAGTTTAACGCGCGTTACCTCCAACCGTCCGACTTACCCGAAATTCCAACCTTTGGCGTAACCGACGTCTCCTTCATCTCACTCAAACTCATTTTGCCGCCGATGGTCAATGTCTTGGCTCCTGGAAGCCAAATACTTTCGCTCATCAAACCGCAATTTGAAGCAGGACGCGAATTTGTTCCGCACGGTGTCGTGCGCGATGAAGCGGTGCGCCAAAACGTGATCCAGGAGATTCGCACCTTTGGCACCGAATCGCTTCATCTTGAATGGTTGGGCTGCGAACGCTCGCCGCTTCTCGGACCGGAAGGCAACGTCGAATTTCTCGCTTGGTGGCGAACGCCAACCGTTTCTTAAAGTTCAC
Organism: Kiritimatiellia bacterium; assembly: GCA_036651955.1. Classification (GTDB taxonomy): domain Bacteria; phylum Verrucomicrobiota; class Kiritimatiellia; order RFP12; family DVOR01; genus Spyradenecus. The sequence goes on along the minus strand of JAVVWU010000048.1, from coordinate 4,648 downwards.
ACGAAAAAGAGACCTTCACACGAAGGTCTCTTCTTTTTCGCTCAGCGACGGACTGTCCGCCGCCCTATTGGCTCCACGCCATCAGACGTTGACTCTGCTCAATTCGCACCGGCACTTCGTGCGCCGCAACGACATTCGTAAGATAAGCACGACCGCAATGAACGCAAAACGCACCTGCATTCACCGCCGCCCCACATTCCGGACAAGCCTTTTCTAAAACTTCACCACACCACGCACAATGAACTTCTCCGTCTACTGCAAAATGTTTATGCGGTACTAACACGCTCTGCCCGCCAAAAGAAAGCGGTAGATTGCCCGGACATTGCGCATTGGGACAAAACGTTCGCACACCCACCGTCATCACAGGCGCACTTGCAAGCTCCGCCGGTGTCGGCGCAATCAATCCAAGTTCTGAACATAAACGTCCGATGACGTGATCACTCAACGCCGTTGAACGTCCACCTTCAAACATCGACAATGCCGATTGCTTACATCCCACCGTACGCGCAAGCGCACTTTGACTGAGATGACGCTGTTGGCGCGCCGTTTTGATTTGATCACCAATGGTTTTCATAGCCCTTCTAAGATAGCGCATCTCACACCGACACTCAAGGGAAAACTATCAACAACTTATCAACGCCTGTTGATAGCTTATCTCAATAAAGTTATGAACACCCTTTCAACAAACGTTGATAAGTCTTAAAACTATCAACAAACGTTGATAAGTCTGTTCAATACTCCGACAGATACACCCTCAACAAAAAAGGCGACACTCTTTGCAGAGCGTCGCCACACATTGAAAATAGCACAGTTACATTGGAATGCGTAAAGGCATAATCACGTAAAGGAAAGGAATCCCACATTTAATCACGGCAGGAGCATGTCCGTCACTCAATTCAAATATAATCTCATCTGTATCGAGCGTCCGCAAACAATCCATAATGTAAGCAGGGTTATACGTCGCGTTAATCGCACGGCCGCTGTATTTGATAGGAAGTACGTCACTTGCTTCGCCGGCCTCTGTTGACGCCGCAGAAAGCGTCACAGCGCCTTCGTTAAAGGCAAGCTTCACGGCATACGCCTTATCATTCGACATAATCGCCACGCGTTGAATGGAAGCAATCAATTCTTCACGTGAAATCGTCACCCGTTCATCACAACTCGAAGGGATGACCTGCCGATATTTCGCATAAACGCCTTCAATCAACTTGGAATAAAATCTAAACGTTCCGCAATCAATCACCATCTGATTGGCTTGGACAAAAATCTTCATTTGCCCTTCCCCTGCCAAAAGACGCATCAATTCCGTAACCGCTTTCGGTGGGACAATCATTTCACACGCCGAATCAGCGGCAAATTCCAATTCCTGTTCAACTAATGCCAATCGCTTGCCATCCGTTGCCACCATCGTCAACTTTCCTTCGGCAAACTGCATCAAGACACCGGTTAAAATACGCCGTGTCTCATCTGTTCCGGCAGCATAACTCGTCTTGCGCAACATTTCACGAAAGAGCGCACGATCCACAGTAAAGCATTTGGCGTCTTCATTCGGTTCTTTAATCACCGGAAACTCATGCACGTCCAATCCCATGACTTTATATTTAGCCGCTGGTGTAATGATACGCGCCACATTATCCACATCCACTTCAATCTGAATTTCGCCTTCAGGAGCCATGCGTAAAATTTCAATAATCTTACGCACCGGAAGCGTTGTCTTTCCTTCTTCATCGACTTTCAAATCAGTTGACAATAACGTTCTTACGCTGACATCTAAATCGGTCGCCGTCAACGTTAAAACATTCTCTTTAACCTCAACCATCGCATTGGAGATAATCTGCAAGGCTGGTTTACTCGGCACAACACTTTGAACATTGGAAAGTAAATCCAAAAAACGGCTTCTCATCACATTGAATTTCATAGCATCTCCTTACTTGAGGCATAGTATACCATAGCTCTCCCGCCGAACACTCCACTCTTTTTCAACGTATGACGTTAGCACCGCCAATGAAGCGCTCTAATACGCCCGATGCACCGTTTCTGATAACGCTCACTGCTTCTACTACTCTGCCTCCTAAAGCTTCGCTTAATAGCGCTCTTCTTCACAATAAGCTCTGCTCTCTTGGCACACTTCATTACGGATACTCTTAGAACGCTATGATTACTTTCACTCTCAGAGACTTCTCTACAAGACAATATAAATATTAAAGGATGTTGTAGTAGAGCCTGTTCAAACTGTTCACAACTTTCTATCTCTTTGTTTATTCCCCACTTATCGCAAATTTTACACGTGATAAGTTGCGCATAGCTTTTTGATAAGTTCTAATAGATTCTTCTGAACTGTATAAAATCGTTTGTCCTGTTCATAACTCAGACGTTATGCACATCTTAATACCAGTTTTCAACAGCGTTATGAACATTGAGCGCAGCGTTTGAATAGTTCTTTTCTTCATCAAAAGACAATAACGCTCTCTACGACTTGTTCATTTTGACTTAATACATTGTAATTTCATACATTATGAGAGAAGGAAACAGGTCCTTCTCTCCTTTCACTCTCAAAGAGTTCACGGAATGAATGAAACAATGAGAGAGGCGAAATGAGAGAAGTTATGAACAAAGTTATTGACAACCTCTCACAGTGTTGAGTAGTACAATGAGATAAGAGAGCTATAAGCTCTCAATACGGAGAGAGGTAGAGAGACTTAATTGAGATCGCTCAGCGTACGCCCTAATGTTCCGACAAGTGTTTTAAGCGTCGAAACGGTTGTACTGTCGTTGGACTTCAAAAGTCCTTGTACCGTACTGCAACTATATAAAATGGTCGAATGATTACGACTAAAAGCACGCCCGATATCCGTTGTGGAACTCGCCGTCAGCTTCCGACAGAGGAAAATAGCAATCTGCCGCGGAATAACGATTTCGCGCATTTTTGCTGCCCCTAAAACATCTTCCAACTTCACCGAATAAAAATCACAAACAGCCTTTTGAATATCCGAACAAGACAGTTTAGAGATTGATTCTTCCTGCGTGATAAAGTCCTTCAAGATACTTTTTTCCAAGACTTCAACGGTAATATTCTCCGTTGAACCGCCGGGAAAACAGCGCGCATAGTTCACCGTACAAGATAAAGCGCCTTCAAGCGCACGCACACTGGAAGAAACCTTTTGTGCGATAAAATCGAGTACCGCATCACTTAAAACAACAGAAGGATAGCTTTTCAGCTTCAAACGAAGAATGTTTAACCGCGTTTCATACATCGGCATATCCACATCGGCACAAACGCCACTTTGAAAACGGCTCATCAAACGTTCCATTAAATCAGGAATATCTTTAGGCGCACGATCACTCGTCATAACAATCTGCTTGTTATGGTCTTTCAACTCATTGAAGATAGCGAAAAACTCATCTTGCAACCCTTTTTTACCGGCTAAATATTGAATATCATCGACGAAAAGCATATCGGGCGTACGATACTTTTTACGAAACGTCTCTTTTCGTTCTTCCGTATTCCACGATCCGATATATTCATTCATCAGATTCTCACTCGTTGTATACAAAACGCGGATCTGATGATTTTGTTCCACCGCGAGATTACCAATCGCATGCAGCAAGTGCGTCTTTCCAACACCTGTCGGACCATACATAAACAAAGGATTCGTACGATTTGACTCATCGCCCGGATGTTGCGCCACATATTTTGCCATTGCTACAGGGAATTGATTGCTCGGCCCCACGACAAACGTTTCAAAGGTAAAACGTGAAATCAAGCTCGAACTATTTTCAACCGGTGCCGCTAATAAACGAATCGAATGCGTTTGACCTGTCGACTGTTCCGCCTCTACAAATTCAACACGTGTTCCTTCGATGGCCCCTGCGTGCAAAAGCGCATTTTCAATAAACGAACCAAATTGCTGATGAAGTAACGCTCCATTTTGCCCTTCAATTCCGACTTTCAATACGCCATCAGAGAGTGCTAACCCGTGACATTCGCCAAAGAAATTCCGAACCGTGACTTCACTGAGCGCAGCCGACAACTCAACCAACGCATCACTCCAAAGCCGTTCCGCTTCCGACATAAACATCCTTCCGAGGCACATTGAACCTCACAAATTCTGATAAAGCTAATCCACACGCCTCCTATTATGCACCCTTTCGCTGCGCTTACCAAGCTTCTACTCTTAACAATCTACTAACAGACTTATCAACAGGCTATCAACAGCGAAAAGCTTGCAATGAAAGCCTTTTCATCCGTTGAAAGCACGTTATCAACAGGCTGTTGATAACTCCATTGACACGCCTCCAAAGACTGTTCCACGTGGAACATCTTCTGACCGTCTGGCACGCTGTTTAGAAGTGCCGCGCGGTGAGTAAGAATTAAGGGGCGGAAGGAGCGGCGCGGGAATACGGACAATGAGAGGCAAGACGCGAGCTTCACAAAGGCTTATCTGATTGAGCCGTTGACGAGGAACGGAAGAAAAGCGCCTGCCGAGAGGCGCGTATGTATATAGCGCTGTTTGTAAGTACTTATGAAAGAAAGCGCGCGAGCAGCTCAAGCCGGCGTGTGAGAACAGCATAAGAGTCTGATTTTCAAATACGATGGAAGGCAAAGCGTACCGACCGCCGGAGGAGGAGGCTTGCGCAAACAGAATAT
>JAVVWU010000047.1:0-12196 GCA_036651955.1 Kiritimatiellia bacterium | reverse complement strand
AATTTATACTTATTGCCAAGTGATATTTTCAAGTAAAATAAAGCATTAAACAGATAAATTCAAAACAGCATCTTATTTGTTGATTGTCAAATATATCAAATCAAAGTGAATCCATTCACACACTTTTCCTTGGGAATAATCAAGCCATTCACACACTTTTCCTTGGGAAAGCCTTAAGTTTACTTTCATAATGCGCGAACCGATTGAATCAGAATATTATATTCGGATAAGGCTGCGCTCCTTGTAAAGGTACATCTATATATTTGAGGAGAGCTTATGTGTACGGGTCGGATTCGACACACCGGAATACCGATATCTTCTCCTCTGGCGCTCCCAACAAAAAAGCTTGTAAACGTAAGTTTACAAGCTTTAGAATGGTCGGACTCGCGGGATTCGAACCCGCGACCCACGCATTAAAAGTGCGTTGCTCTACCAGCTGAGCTAGAGTCCGTAACAAAACGTTGTCAAGGATATCACAACTCTAAGTCCTAAAGCAACAAACGTTTCCATTTCTGATAAAATATTTACAAAGTCTCGCTCTAAAACAGTAGCGTGCCTTATGGTAATATAAGAATATTATGGATGAGATACCAAAGATTGAAGGTTTTGTTTTCAAACAACGTCTGACGCGTTCAATGCGTGGCGAAATTTGGCGTGCGGAGCAGACGGCGTTGGAACGAGATGTACTCGTTCAGGTGTTCGGGTCTGAAGTCCGTTCAGATCAAGCGCTCTGTGATGCACTCTTTGAAATTGTCCGTGCAACAGCGCAGTTAAAGTCTCAACTTTTCCCCGATGTGATTGATGTTATCCGGACGCAAAACCAAGCGTATGTCATTCTTGAAGATGCACACGCCCAAGGCATTTTACCGCTCCTTGCGGGGCGCCGGTTAAACGCCGAACAGGTGACGTATATCGCAACACGTCTTGCCGAAGGATTTAATGCGTTGCACGCGGCTCATTTAGTCTATGCCAATCTCAAACCAAGTAATCTTTATCTTTCAGAAGATTCTGAACCCGTCTTACCGGACTTGTCGCTCGTGCAATTTGAACCTGCCTATGGAAAGAATCCGCCTCAAGATTCATTGGCAGGATCTCCGCCATATGTCGCACCGGAACAATATACTGTACCGGAGACGGTCGATACGCGGGCCGATATGTTCGCGATGGGAATGACTCTTTACGCCTTGGCGACAGGACAAATCCCCTTTGGTTCTCGAACGCCTGAAGCTATTTTAGAAGCCAAACTAACGGAGTCTGTCGCTTCGCCTTGCGATATCAGTCCGCATTTCCCGCCGGCATTGGCGATGGTACTTTCAAAGCTTTGTCAACGTGAGCCTTCCGCACGCTATACCGATTGGGATGAAGTTTTATTTGACCTTCATTTAGCATCCACGGGCGGAATGCCGGAGTGTTCACCGAACGATTCCGTCATTGCACCGCCCAATCCCAACGTTCAGGCAAAAGCCGGTCGGACAATTCGGTTGAAATCTTCCGACTTACGGCAAGCACAACCGCCGTCCTTTCGCCCTAAACGCCGCCCATTGCTTTTATTCGTTGTAAGCGGTCTAGCGTTACTTCTGCTCATTATTCTTTTAGGATTTTGCGTACTATGACTGACGTTGAAAGACTGCTTTGGCTGCGGACTGAAATTGAACGGCACGATCGGCTGTACTACGTGGACGCGCGTCCGCAGATCACCGATGCTGAATATGACGCCTTGTGGTCTGAATTGGAAACGTTGGAACGTGCGCACCCCGACTTGATTACGTCCGACTCTCCAACTCAGCGTGTGAGTGGAACGCCGGTGGACGGCTTCGCCAAAGTGCGTCACGATCCTCCGATGCGAAGCCTTGATAAAACCTATGACCGAACGGAATTAGTCATCTTTGATTCTTTCCTTCACGCGCAATTACCAGAGGACGTTTGGGACTATGTAGTCGAACCGAAAGTGGACGGGCTTTCACTTTCTCTACTCTATCGCGAAGGGCGACTCGTACGTGCCGCAACGCGTGGAAATGGCGATGAAGGTGATGACATTACCGCCAATGTGCGGACGATCCGTTCCATTCCATTGTCAATCCCTTGCGTTGCGCCTTTGGTTGAAGTCCGCGGTGAAATCTATATGACGCGCGAAGGATTCGCTACCTTAAACCGTACAGAAGAAGAAGCAGGACGGGCGCCTTTTGCCAATCCGCGAAATGCGGCAGCCGGCTCAATCAAATTACTTGATCCGCGTGAAGTCGCGCAGCGTCCACTTGATGCTGTTATTTATGCCTCGGGGGCGTTGCGTGGAGTCGCGTTCTCAACGCAAACCGAAATGATGCGAACGTTTGCGGAATGGGGTTTCCGCACGCCGCCATGGCAAAGACTTTGTCTTGATATGAATCAGGTGATGCAAGCCATTGATGAGCTTGAAACATTACGCCATGCCTTCCCGTTTGAAATGGATGGCGCCGTGGTAAAGGTCAATCAGCGCACCTTTTATTCCAAGCTCGGAAGCACCACGCACGCACCGCGTTCAGCACGCGCCTATAAATATGCCGCGGAACACGTGCAAACGCGATTGAATGCCATTACCGTACAAGTCGGACGAACGGGCGTACTGACTCCCGTTGCCGAACTTGAGCCGGTAACGCTCGCCGGTTCCGTCGTTGCTCGGGCGACGTTGCACAACGAAGATTATATCCGCACGAAAGATATCCGTATCGGTGATTGCGTTTGGCTCTGTAAAGCTGGCGATGTAATTCCGGCAATTGAAGGTGTCGTCGTTGAAGCGCGTACCGGTGTGGAGCAAATTTTTGAGATGCCGGTCGTATGCCCGATTTGTGGGAGTACAACGTTTCGAGCAGAAGGCGAAGTCGCTGTCCGTTGTATGAATCCGGAATGTCCAGCGCAACGTTCTGCCCACCTTCAACAGTTTGTTTCTCGCAATGCGCTGGATATTGCCGCCATTGGTGAACAAATGGCAGAAGCTTTAGTCGCTGCCGGAATTGTGATTGATCCATTGGATTTGTTCACGATCCCGACAGAAGAACTTGCCGCATTTCGATTAGTCGCCGAAGACGGTAAAGAACGAAAGTTTGGCAAACGTGCGCGAGACGTGGAAACGGCGTTACGGGCGGCGCGTGAACTGCCTTTGCATCGGTGGATTTTTGCGCTCGGGATTCCCGGCATTGGCGAAACGGTGGCGAAGCTTATCGCAAAACCTTTCCATTCATTATCGGAACTCTCCAGAGATCCGCTTTTGCGTGAAGTGGATGAGTTCTACACATTACTTTCACTTAAAGCCAGTGATATCGCCGACCAAGAATTACATATGGGCAAACTGCTTGTCCTCGGTGAAGCCTTCGTTGCGCGTGGATTTGCGACCAAAAATCCGCTCGAAATGGACGGCGCAGCACGTATGAACCTTTCTTCCCTCAAGAAACTTTATACGCTCGAAATCAAACCGGAAATGGCAAAGTCAATGATTCGCTTTCTTGCCTCTGCCTATGCGGCAAAGTTTTTCCGTGAAATGGCAGCACTCGGGATCGACCCTCACTCCCACGAAGAGCGTCCGCGTGGAACGGCATTGGCAGGTATGAGCTTTGTGATTACAGGAACGCTCTCGCAACCACGGGAACGATTTGAAGCACTCATCCGCGAACAAGGCGGCAGTGTGCAGCCTTCAGTTTCAGGGAAAACGAATTACCTTTTGGCTGGCGCCGATCCGGGTGGCAGCAAGTATACAAAGGCGCAACAATTAGGAACTTCGATTCTCGACGAAACTGCTTTCCATACATTGCTTGAACAGGAGAAGTCCGCTCCTGCAAGTGCGCCTATTTCACCTTCCACGCCACCTTCCGCCAAGCGTTCGCCGAACGTTACGGACGGTTATATTCAAGGTGACCTTTTTGGAGGTGAACCATGAAACGCGCCCTCACCTGTTTCGCACTCGTAGAATTTGTTCTGATTGCACTCGTCATCACGTTTGCATTCTTGAAGTGTGGGAATTGGGCATACTATACGCTCTTAGGAATTGTTCCACTGACGTTTTTATTGGGCGGTTGGCTTCTTCTCATCATACGGAGAGAGAAATGAAAAACTTTTATCGAATTGCAGCCGTTACGCCGACAGTCTCTGTGGCGAATCCAAAGGCGAATGCGGAAGCACTCTTAACCGTTTTTCAAGAAGCGGTAAAGCAAGGTGCGCACGTCGTTGTGGCTCCCGAACTTTCGCTTACCAGTTATACGTGTGCTGATTTATTTGGCACGGCGGCGCTGGAACAGCAGACACAAAGTGCGCTCTGTTCCATTTGCAAGAAGCTCCCTTCCCGCGCGATCTTTGTCGTCGGGCTTCCGGTGCGTTGGAATGATCAGATTTTCAACTGTGCCGCAGTGCTTCAAGAAGGAAAAGTCTTAGGGATTGTTCCCAAAACACATTTACCGACCTATCGCGAGTTTTACGAGAAGCGTCATTTCACCTCTGGAAAAACGGTTCCGCCGGGGATGGAACTCAACGGCATTCCGTTTGGGACAGATCTCCTTTTTGATGCCGGTGCATTTCAGTTTGGAATTGAACTGTGTGAAGATTTGTGGGCGGTCGATGCCCCTTCGCAAGCGTTGGCAGCGGGTCGTGCACATCTCCTCTTAAATCTTTCGGCAAGCACGGAGACCGTAGGGAAAGCCGACTATCGGCGCGATCTCGTGCGGATGCAATCGGCGCGTTTGTCCTGTGCCTATGTGTATGCTTCGGCAGGCGTTGGAGAATCCACGACAGATGTAGTCTATGGTGGGCATCGGATTTTGGCGAACAATGGACGCATTGTTGCGGAATCGCGTTGGGTCGAAGGGGTGAGTGTTATGGACTTCTGTCCGCGCTGGATTGATTTCCTTCGCGCACGTGAAACGAGTTTCCCCGAACTTCCGCGTGTGCATTTTCGGCACATTGCATGCCGTTCACCCGAAGACGGCAACTATGGGGAAGCCGATGGATCGCTCGCCGGATTAGAGGCGCGTCCCTTTGTCCCCGCGGACGATCATTATCGTGAAGAGCGGTGCCGTGAGATTTTCCGTATTCAAGTGGCAGGACTTTCCAAACGCGTAACACATACGCGGAGCCAGCGCCTTGTGATTGGGCTTTCGGGCGGATTGGATTCAACACTCGCCCTGTTGGTTTGCACGCAACTGTGTACGCAATTACACTTGCCGCCAACAACGATTCTGGGCGTAACAATGCCCGGATTCGGAACTTCTGTTCGGACACGTGGCAATGTCGATATCCTTGCACGATGTCTCGGGATTGAACTGCGCGAAATACCTATTACCGCTGCGGTGGAACAACATTTCAAAGACATTGGCCATGCACCTACGGTGTGCGATGTCACTTACGAAAACAGTCAAGCACGTGAACGCACGCAGATTTTAATGGACATTGCCAATCAAGAGCGAGGATTGGTCGTTGGCACTGGCGATCTCTCTGAAATCGCCTTGGGATGGTCGACCTATAATGGCGATCATATGTCGATGTATGCGGTGAATTGTGGCGTGCCAAAAACACTCGTTCGCTATTGCGTTGAAACGGTTGCGCGTGAAAGTGACGCGGCATTGTCGGCAGTACTCAAAGATATTTGTGCGACCCCCGTTTCACCGGAACTACTTCCGTGTGAACAGTCCACCGAAGCCATTGTGGGCTGCTATGAATTGCACGACTTCTTCCTCTATTACTTTGTCAAATACGGCGTGACGTGCGAAGAATTGAAATCGCTTGCCCTATTGTTACTGGGCGACAGCTATGCACAGGCACAAATCGAAAGAACGTTGGACATCTTTGCACGGCGGTTTGTGCAGCAGCAATTCAAGCGATCTGCCATTCCCGATGGTCCGAAAGTGGGAACGATTGCACTTTCACCGCGTGGCGATTGGCGAATGCCTTCAGACGCCTCTTTTGAAATGTAAAAGGTCCCGACTCACCGTCGGGACCCTCTTTGAATAACAGCGCCTATTTTTTGATTAACGCTTTTGCTTTCTCGAGAAGCACGTCAATCTTTTGATCAATCGCCTTATGTTGAGCCTCAAAATCCTTGCTCTCTTCACGAAGTCGATTCATCCATTCCACGTTCTTTTCCTCAAGTGCTTGCTTGTCACTCTTAAGTGCAGTGTAAGCGGCAAAATCTTCCTTTGAAAGGACAGTTCCGATCTTCTGTTCCATAAGGACGCTTTCAAGTTCATCAATGAACGTTTCAGGCGTGGACTCTTGGCTTGCACCCAATTGACCGAGTTTGCTGCCGTTGGAATCAAGAATAACGTAGGTAGGGAAACCGCGAACGCAATACTTCTCGGAAAGTTCGCTATTCTTGGGAGCAATTTCAGCAGGAACAAGCGCTTTGTTCTGCGGGAAATCAATCCATACAAGAATCACACGATCCTTGACATACGCTTTCCATTGATCGGTGGAAAAGACGTTCTTCTCCATCAACTTGCACCAACCGCACCAGTCACTTCCGGTGAAACAAAGAAAAACCGGCTTCCCTGTCTTTTTGGCAAGTGCAAGCGCCGCCTCGGCATCCATCGTCCATTGACCTACTTTTGCGCCCGAAATCGCAGGCTTGTCAGTCGCTTTAACAGCAGGCTTTGCAGGCGTAAGAGGCGTTGCAGGAACGGTTTCTGCGGCAAAAGTCGCACCCAGTGCGAGCGTGACCGCTGTTACAGCAAGCGAAAATTTACGTATCATGTGAGATATCCCTTCATGGCACGCCACAGGGCGAGAGCCGCTTAACGTGTACATTACGATGACCAATAAAGTTGTCCGGGAATCGGCAAGGCTTCGCCCAAACGAAGTCATAACTCTCAGTCATCTCTGAAAAGAATAACATACGAGCCTCTTCTACGCACATCTTTCGTTCAATTCGTACGCGCTGGATACCGTTGTTCCGATCCACACATCAGCTTTCGCGCGCGCCTCAGTGAGGTTGACCTCGTACCTCACTGACCCTGACCTCGTACCTCAGTGAGGTCGGCACTCTACCTCACTGACCGGACCTCGTACCTCAATGAGGGAGGCACATAGCGTCTCGTTGTAGGCGCAGAAGAGCTGATGTAAAAGAGAAGCAGATTAACGATCAAGACGTTGATGCGTAAAACAGCCGATCGGACACGCAATGCGAAAATGTGACCGTTGCCACCATGCACAATTCAAGGGACGTTCAAGATCTTGAAAGCCGTGAATTGTTCGACGGGAAGGGTGCGCTTGCGCATATTCAAAAAGTCGCCCCATCAACGTATGGCTAATCAATGTGCTTTGATTTGTCCATGGAAGCATGGCGCTATCGACATGATAAACATCAGATGCGAGTAAACGAATCAGATGCGGAAAACAACGATTCGGTTCGCGTTCAATATAGACGCTACGTCCAGCCCAGCGACGCGCTTTGAAGGGGCGGAAACAGCGGCGCAGGAATCGTTTCCATTGCGGATCGACATCAAAGACTTCGGTTCCACACCATCTAGGGTCAACCGCGCTTATCGGCCAAAAGGCGGAATAGGTTCGTGCGAAGTCAACACCTTGCCCCGGTTGGAAACGGTTTCGCAGTCGCACAAGATCTGCTTTGTTTTCGACAAGAAGTTGAATTGCTTGAGAGAGTTCAAATGCGAAATTCGTATGCTTTTCGCACGGGATAATATCATTCTCTAAAATTAAAACGAAGTCTGTCTGTAATGAGTTCCATGCGAGTTCATGTCCGCCTTGGATTCCGGTATTTGTGGGCGAACCGACGAAACGGATTCCAAACGCTGCCGCTAACGCGCGATCGGTGTCGCATATTTCTTGAAAACAGAGAACAACATCATCAAAGTAGGCAAAGATTCCTTGCTCCAAATAACAGTCGAGTGTGGCTTTAATCGTTGCCCATGCTTTCCAACTGAGGATTGCCATCCCGACGGTTTTACCATAAGGTTTTGCGACCGATTTTGTTCCTATCATTTCACGGACTATCATGTATAAATGTTATCACATCATACATTTTATGGCATAATAGAGGAATGAATGATGGAAAACAAGTATGAAGCAATCCACTCCTTGTGTCCGGGAAGAAGTCGCTGTCAGCGGTTGTGATACGGCGGCGCTTGTGAGCGTCTCTGAACAGTTCGCCGAGCTTGAACTTGAAATGGTTCGTCGCTCCGAAATCACGGCGGCTCAAGTCGCAATCGAAAAAAACGATTGGGCGCTCGTCGGTATCGCGCTTAAAAACGTCTATCAGTCATTTTGTAATGATGAAATCGAAGAGGCGAAAAACGCGCTAAAATCCATTGAACATCTTCTTGCAAAGCGCGGCATCCTCGTTCCACCGCCCACGTCCAAGCCACAATCCTCCGACACTCAAGAGGAGAAGTCCTGTGACCAATAGTGCGAAAACTGCGCTTCTTTGTGCTTACACCCTTGCCAAAGCCGAACGCTATGTTGACGCGGAAGAGCTTATTCTTTCGGACGTCGAACTTGCCAAAACAGTTGAAGCGATGGACTTGCTGGCACGTATCCGTGCAGAACAAGGCGATGTGAATGAAGCGCGTCGCCTGTGGCAGGAAATTCAAAGCATTCATCCCGAATATTTACCGGCAACGCGAGCGCTCAATCATCTCGGGAAAAAACCGCGTGGCGGAAGCCGTTGTCATCGTCTAACGCTTGTGCTCTCAGCGCTTGCCGTTGGAATCGTTATCGGAATCTTCATTTACGCCTCCGGCACGCCTCGCATACACGCCGAAACCATTGTCTGGAACCGTTTCCCCTGTTCAGCTGATTTCACTTCTCTTGCGCCCTATAAGGGAAAAGTTGAACGGCTCTCTCTCTCCTCTCGCTTTTTTGCCGAAAAAGGCAACAGCCGTGCCGTTCTCACATCACTCTTGAGTACCGCGCTCAATCTCTCCCCTCACGCAATTTATATCGCAGGAAGCACGCAAGACGCGATCACATTGGAGCTCACGCTCAAATGACACCACGCAAAAAAGTGGGACTCGTCCTTGGGAGTGGCGGTGCACGCGGATGGGCGCATATCGGCGTCATTAAGGCGCTCCACGCCATGGGGTTCAAGCCCGATGTGATTGCAGGCTCCAGCATTGGCGCGCTCATTGGTGCAATCTATGCCTCGGGGGCAATGGAGGCTTTTGTCAAAGAAGTTGAAGCCTTTGATTTTCCCAAGCTCGCAAAACTCTTTGCAGAAGTTCGATTCCCTCGTGCCGGCTTACTTTCGGGAAAACCCATTCTTAAATGGCTTGCCAAGAAATCATTGCTTGGGAATAAAACCTTTGACGATCTTGAAATTCCTTTTGCCGTCATTGCCACCGACCTTTTCAAAGAAGAGTCCGTTGTGCTTCGTTCCGGTTCTCTCATTGATGCCGTCCGCGCCTCCATTGCCATCCCCGGCATTTTCGATCCTGTCATGTGCAATCAGCGTATTTTAGTGGATGGAGGATTGAGTAATCCGATCCCCGTCTCTGTCGCCCGTCAGCTCGGTGCCGATATCGTTATCGCCGTTGACATCAATGTGCAACAGAAACTCTTGGATCCACCGCAAGTGCCGACTATTTTCATGACTCTTTTGCAAACTTCACGTATCTTTGAAAACCAAATGACGCGATTGACACTCGCTCATTATCCGGCAGACATTCTCATTAAACCAGACATTGGACACATTCAGTCGCTCGACTTTTATGGTGGCAAAGAAGCCATCCGCAAAGGTGAACTTGCAGTAGAGCAAATTCGTCCACAACTGTTGAAAGCTTTAGAATCATGATTTCACTTCACGCATTTTTCACGTTACGACATACACGCAAAACGTTCAAAAGTTTACGCAACGAATTTCGTCTCTACGAAGATTTGCTTGAACTTCAAACGCGCGAAGCTCTTCAAGAACGCTTCCGCGCGCTTTCGGAATCCATTCGTCAAAAAGACATTGCGAACCTTCCACCCTTATTGACCGCGCTCAATTCTGAACTCACGAGCGCACTGCCTCCCAAAAAACATCTGTGGCTCTGTGAGAACTTCGACATTATTGTTTCTGCGCTTGCCGTTGCTTTTTGTTTCCGAGCCTATTATTATCAGCCGTTCAAAATTCCAACAGGGTCGATGCAGCCGACGCTTTACGGTATTCATAGCGAGCCTGCCAAACAGCCGGGACTGTTTGACCAACAGCCGTTAAAGTTCCTCAAATGGTGTGTCACCGGCGAAAGCTGGAAAGACATTTCCGTCCGCCACGGAGGAACGGTCGTAGGCTTTGCCGCGAGTACCACCCCCGGGTATGGAGCCATCCGCTTAAGTTCAGGCGAAGTCTATGAATTGCCCGATGATGTTCTGATGAAGCTGCGCGATGAAGGCCGTTTGGCACTGCCGTTACGTGCGCACCAAACGCTTTGGCGCGGATATGTGCGTTCCGGTGATTTCCTCTTTGTGAACCGGTGGATTTGGAATTTCAGGCATCCAACGCTTGGCGAAACAATTGTTTTCTCGACGGAAGGGATTCAAGGACTTCCGCAAGATCAACATTACATTAAACGTCTCTGTGGAACGCCGGGGACAGTCGTCGAGATTAAGCCCGAGAGCAATGCGCTGTATGTCAATGGACAGCCGGCGCTTCATCCGTCTCGATTGCGCGAGATTGCCGAACACGCCCGCCCTTATCCCGGTGCGCAGCCCTATTTAGGCTATCAAATCGCATCGCCTGCTCCAGGATATACGTTGCGTGCGAAATTCGATCTTCAACCGGGTGAATACATTGCGTTTGGCGATAATTCAGGGAATAGCCTTGATAGCCGTTATTGGGGTACAATCCCTTCACGTAATCTTGTTGGCCCTGCCTCTTTTGTACACTGGCCTTTCACCTCCCCACGTTGGGGCAAAATTCAATAAGGAGTCTCTATGGAATCCGAACAAAGCCCTTTTGACGTTCTTGTTGTCGGTGCCGGACTTTGGGGGTGCGTTGTCGCCCGAGAACTCGCAGAGGCGGGAAATCGCGTCCTTGTGCTTGAGGCGCGTTCACTTCCCGGCGGTAATGCCCGAAGTCAGATTGACCCTGCGACAGGCATTGAATGCCATTGCTATGGCTCCCATATTTTCCATACCGCAGATGAAACCGTTTGGAACTATATCAGTCGTTTTGCCACGTTTAACGATTATCAACATCGCGTCCTGACAACGCATCAGGGCAAAGTCTACTTTATGCCGCTCGGACTGACCCTTATCAATGCGTTCTACGGCACGAACCTCAAGCCGAGTGAAGTCGCCGCGTTTATTGCCAACGAAACACGCAAGTCGGGTCTTGTCGGAACGCCAAAGAACCTTGAGGAACAAGCCATTTCGCTCATCGGGCGTCCGCTGTACGAAGCGTTCATCAAAGGCTACACACAGAAACAGTGGAATGCCGACCCGCGTGAGCTTCCGGCATTTATCATTCAACGGCTTCCCGTGCGCACCAACTATCACATTGGATATTTTAACGATCCACATCAAGGAATGCCGATTGACGGTTATTTCTCCCTCTTTGCGAAATTGCTGAATCATCGTTCCATTCAAGTTCGCTATAACACGGACTATCTCGCGCAACGGCAAACGTTCCCAACCGATCTCCCCGTCTTTTACAGTGGACCGATCGATGCCTTTTTCAACTATCAGTATGGCGCACTTCCTTGGCGCGGATTGCGATTTGAATGGGAAACGCATCCGGTACAAGATTGGCAAGGAACGGCAGTAATGAATTATGCCGATAGCGATGTTCCGTATACGCGCATTCACGAATTCAAGCATTTCCATTCCGAACGCAAAGAAATTTATACGTCAAAGCAAACGTGCCTCTGTCGTGAATTTCCTGCCGACTGGAGCGTGGGCGATATCCCCTACTATCCCGTTAATACCGAAACTTCACAAACGCTTCTCGCGAAATATCAAGCCGATGCCGCCGCTTGTCCTAACGTCATTTTCGGCGGTCGTCTCGGTGAATACAAGTACTACGATATGGACAAAGTCATTGCCCGTGCACTGACACAAGCCCATGCATGGGTTAAGGTCTAATAGCGATTGAACCCGCTACAGCAGCTCGCGTAAAGGGGCCGCCAGAGATTCGTCCCTTATCTCGAGAGCGTATAGTGCAGGAAGTGCAGTATGACAACAAGTGAACAAATTAAAGTGCTTTGTGTACGAATGGATATAAGCCTATCCGAACTTGCAAGAC
>JAVVWU010000046.1:0-12761 GCA_036651955.1 Kiritimatiellia bacterium | reverse complement strand
CCATCGCCTACACCTATGACGCGATGGGGCGTCAGGCCTCCGCCACCGATGCTGTCGGAACGACAACCTTTGCATATGATGTCTATGGTCAGCGCACGATGGAACAAGTGGCGGGGCTGTACAACAAAACACTTCTTCGCCACAAGGATGCCTTTGGGCGGAGTGTAGGCTACAGCGTGGATGAAACGCGTCAGGCGACACTTCATTATGATGACGCGGCTTTTACGGACAATAAAAAAGCCGGTCTGATGACCGGCTTAGTAAAATGGTAGCGGGAGTAGGATTTGAACCTACGACCTTCAGGTTATGAGCCTGACGAGCTACCTGGCTGCTCAATCCCGCATTCTGTAAATATGGCGCGCCTCGGAGGATTTGAACCTCCAACCTTCTGATCCGTAGTCAGATGCTCTATCCAATTGAGCTAGAGGCGCTGAAAACGTGTTGTAATATAACAAAGCATCTCTCATATGGCAAGCTTTTTTATAACATATTTACGCACACTCTTCTATTCTCTCTTTTTCCTGTCACGTGCTTCATTTTATCGTATTAGAACTTGTCGCTCCTCTTATACCTTTATAAAGTAAACGTCTCAAACGTTGTTCTCTATTTGTAAGGGTGTCTAAAATAAAAAAGACCGCATCGAATGATGCGGTCTTCTAATGATAGGCGACAATTAGTCAACAATCTTAACGCTGTTGAGTGTGCCCATAGCATTCTGCACCCAATCAGTGCATTCGGGATCAGCGCACCATGTGCCATTGATAACGAACTTGTATTCGTACTTGCCCTTGGGCAAATTGAGCGAGCAAGCGTAAACGCCGGTGCCGTCTTTATCAACGAGTTGCTTGGCGGTAGGAGCCCAATTATTGAAGCAACCTGCAATGAAAACTTTGCTTCCAACTTCAGCTCGGACGGAGAATGCCACACGTGTGGTCGCGCTCTTCGTGGTGGTGCTCTTTGCGGTAGCGGCGCATGCGCACGCGACAGGCTTCGCACTCTTCTTCGCGGTAGAAGCACACTCGCACGCGACAGGCTTTACAGCCTTAGCAGCGGCGCATACCTTCGCCACAGGAGCCTTTTTCGCAGGTTCCACTTTCGTCGTCTTCACGGGGACGATCTTGTTCGTCTTCTTCATAACTGTTATTCACTCCTTAATCTCTACTCCACGTAAAGAATTCGCGCATATTATACCTACCTCGCGCGTAATGTCAAATCATTCGTTTACTGAGTGGTTAACACGAACTTGAAAACGCAGGGATGAATTATCATCAAGCATAAACACGCTCAAAGGTCGCATTCCAAAAGCATTCGCGCCTCATTCCAGCGTCGAATTACATCGCTTAATGGAATCGTACCACCACGTCTTTGAAGTATCGCGTCCGTAAGACTTCCGAAAGTTCTCGCACAATATTACGGCGAATATCAAGTGCGACAGGAAGATTGGGATCTTGGTGCGCTGGATTGATCGCGGTACCAACGTCAATCCGAATACGGTCAGAGGCTAATAATAAATCGCGCATCCGTGTCGCCGGATTGATCCGAACATCAGGGCCGGGAGTGCGAAGCAGTCCAATCACTTTTGAAAGCGTGATACAACCTTCTGTCACAAGGGCAATGCCGGGGATTTCAGAACTGGCAGGAATTTCAGGATCAAGATCGGTCAATGGCGTATCAATCGTGCGATGAAGTTCGCGCGCCACGAGATCGGCAGTGGAACCGCCCGACACAATCGCACGAACATTGGGATCGGCTGCAAGCGCGGCATAGGAGGCGTCTTGCGCGCGATCAAACGGACACCCCGTAAGAATTTGCGTGACACGCGGATGACGATAATAAAGCATCGAAGCGGTCGTATCATCGCCCGCACGTCCGCCATCTAAGCGTGTCGCACAATCCGCAGCACCTTTGCACAAAATATGTGCGTCAATGTCCGGAGCGATTTCAATGGCTTCTTTCAACCATGGCACCACGTGTTCAAGCCCTTGCCCAAAGGGATATTCTTGTGTGCCAAGCCCTGCCTGTGTAATGCCATCGGAACAAAAGAAAAGCCGATCTCCCATTCGCATTTCAAAGGTCGCGTAGGTCATACGGCGCCCATTCCAGCGCGGTAAGGTGTAAGCGGTGCGATCAATCGGAATCTGTTCTGTTCCGCGCAGAAGAACTGCAGGCGGATTTTCATATTCAATCATCCGCACACGTCCATTGGGGGAGGCGTGAATCATCGTAAATGTAGAATAAGAAATATGACGATCGGGGCAAATCGGCAAGGCGTCCATAATCATCGTTGCAGCACGACGGAGACCGACCTCGGCACGAATATACTCCATCGCCATTGTTGCCGTAAGAGAGGAACAGACATTGGCTTGCTGCCCACTTCCAAGCCCATCCGTCAAGACCGCAACGACGCTTCCATCCTTTTGCCGTTCACTCAGAAAGACATCACCCGAACAGACTTTTCGGAATTTGAACCGATTGAAGTAGTCCACCTCAATAAAGACATTGACTTCCGCAGAAGTCGGAACCGGGCGCTCTTCTTTCTGTTGATCGGCGGTCACTCTTCGCCCTCCTGATCCATGGGCGCAAACATTTGCACGGCGGAATCAAGAATCAATTCACTCTCGGCGGCATTGCGCCCGAGCATAAACGCAATTTCCTGTACGGTTTTAGACGTGTTGGTAACGACCGTGCGCGCTTTTTCAATCAACGCCTTACGCTTTTGTTCCGTCTCGGTAACATCAAGAATCAACGCGCCCACCGTTTCGTGGTCATCCACATTAAAGACGGTCAACGAGAACAAACGTTGCTCAATTTCAATTGTACGGCGCACCATTTCTTCGCCTGTTTCTAATACCTTACGGAAAAGTTGTGGATAAGGAATGAGCCGCCCGAGATCGGCATCGCGCAATCCCGGCTTCGCATCATAAGCGAAGCGCACCGTGTCCCCTAAGAGTTCGGCAAATCGTTTATTGCATTCAATCACACGCAGCTGACGATCTGCAACGACAAGACCATAGGGCAACGCCTTATCAATCGCACTGCTCTGTTTGAGCGCAATCTGACGCATCCGCGAAACGCACATTTGCGGTTCCGCATGACCGGCAAGAATGGCACACGCCAACTCTCTGCAAGAATCGTAACCGCAACCAGCGCAATTGAGTTCATCCTCTTTGCGGAATTTACCCAACGAATGAAGCGTTGCCTGTACGTCATCTTCACAAAAGACTTTGCGCGTCGTTGGAACAGGGCGATAATGACAATCAATGCTCGGTTTCGTTTCGGGGTCATCGGGGAGCGTCTGCTTCGCGTGGCGCAACACATCGAGCATTCCACCTGCCGCGCAACGGACGCGCGTCTTGGGGCCGCAAACACAGCCTCCGGGGCACGCTAGCGCTTCAATGAAGACCGGCTGCTCCAATGTTTTCGGATCGAGCGTTTCAAGCATCGTTTGAAGCGTCCGAATCCCCGTCAACACCATCGGCTGGAGTTCCTCTTTCGGAGCAAGTTGCTTAAAATTACGCAACACCGAACGAAGCATTCCGCCTTCGATCGGATAGTACGCGCCATCTCCGGGCAAATGATAGTCGGGGTCCGCTGTCAGAGCTGATAAATCTTCCAGTCCTGCCATCATCAGCCAACGGCGCAGTTCTTCAAAGGTCAGTGCCGCATTCAATACGCCCGGCTGCAAATCACTTTCATGCTTCTTCCCGACACAGGGTCCGACAAAGACAATCGGTGCGTTCGGAAATTCCTGCCGCAACGCTTTGCAGTGTGCAATAATCGGAGAATCAACCGGCGTGAGATACGCCGTAAAACGCGGATAGTAACGTTGCACCAATTCCACCACCACCGGACACGCAGAAGAAATTTGAAGGCGATGCGTTGCATTCCGTGCCATCAATTCAGCCACGCGACGCGAAACAATATTTGCCCCCACCGCCGTTTCACGCACCACGGCAAATCCAAGTTTCTTTAATGCCGTAGAAAAACGCGCCGGGTCAATCCCCGGAAATTCAGAGGCGAAACTGGGTGCCACCGAAACGACCACATCTTTCCGCGCCGTCACAAGCGTGCGAACCGATTGCAAATCATCACGCACCATTTTGGCATGATTCGGACACGTTGAGACACACGTGCCACAATAAATACAATCATCAGGAGAAACAACGGCGTGATCGTTTTCCACGCGAATTGCTTTCACCGGACAACGGCGCACACATTTATAGCAGTCGCGACACTGTGCGTTGATTGAGTAAACGGGCGCAAAGCTATCCATGGTAATCCTCTCCAAAAGCTGCACTCAACAACGCCGGCACCGCATCGGGTGTCACGCCACAGTGACAGATTTCATTCACCCAAAGATTGGGACCGTCCGAACATTTTCCGCCACAACGGCATCCCTTAAATTCAACTTCGGCTTCTTTATTATTCTGCTTAAGCCACTCGCGAACAGCTTCCAAATTGCGACTGTTCCCGCGCGAGAAACAAGAACTCCCCATACAAATCGTGACCTTCACCATAACGGCTCTCCTTCGTAAGAGAAAGTTTATCAGATTCTCGCCTTAAAGGACACGCACGGCGCTTAATCATACAAAAAGAGGCGCCCCCGAAAGAGGACGCCGAGCGTGAACATTGATCGATTAGTACGCCTTTGCGACAATCCGATTGTCCGCGTCTAAGCGCACCACACGCGGTTGATGTTGATCGGCATCTTTTTCATCCACTTGCGCAAATGCCATGACGATCAGACGATCGCCCACCTTCCCCATATAGGCGGCGGCACCATTGAGACAGGCAATCCGTGAACCGCGAAGCCCCGGGATGGCATACGTCTCAAGACGTTGCCCATTATCCAGATTCGCCACAAGGATTTTTTCATACGTTTTCAATCCGACCGCATCCATCAAGTCCTCATCAATGGTAAGTGACCCGAGATATTCAAGATCGGCTTGCGTAACGCGCAAGTGATGAAGTTTGGCATGAAGCAGTGTAAAAAGCATCTTAATTGAGGGGGTTAGGGTTAGGTAACACAGTTACAAATAATGCGGACGGGACACCGTCTTGGGCGAAAAAGGACGCGCTTGTTTCTGAACACTCGAGACTTGTTCCAGCAAAGCTTGAATTGCGGCATCTAATTGTGGATCCCTTCCTGCGACAACATCCGAAGGAAGATTCTCAACGATAATATCGGGGATCGCACCATTCAATTCCATATCGGTACCATCGAGCTGATACCAGCCATAACGCGGCTGACGCAGTTTTCCAAGATCCAGCAAAGGCATATCACTCGTTGCGATGACGCCACCATTTGTTTGCACGCCCACCAACGGTCCACGCCCAAGCTGTTTAATCGCATGAGAGAAGATTTCGCCATTGGAAACGGTGTTTTGATTGCAGAGGACAACAATCGGCTTATCAAAAACGGGACGCCCCCAATAAGAGGCAAGATATCCGGGACGCCCATAACGCGCCACCGACCATGAATGACGCTGCACGCCCAAAATATTCAATACGCGATCGGCAGTGAATCCGCCCGTATTATCGCGCACGTCAATAATCATGCCGTCTTTATCAAAACCTTCGGCAAAGATTTCACGTTCAAACCGATAATACTCCGCGTTATTCATCTGCTCAATGGTGACATAGCCAAAACATCCGCCCGAACGTTCGTGGACATACGTCCGCCGATCGTGACGAGATTCTTTTTGAATTAACTTACGGGACGTACGGAAATCAATCGCTTCGATATAAACACGCCGAACCTCATTCGTCCCCGACCGAACATCCAGCACATATTTCCCCGCAGAAGGTCCGTTTAATAATAACGTAGGATCCATCTTCGGGCGAACGGGGCGATGATCAACTGCCGTCACTAAATCTCCGGGACGCAAGCCAATCTGATCGGCATCCGCCGGTCCGCCGGCAATCACCTTCTTGACCAACCATCCTTGATCGCCTGTATACTCTGCATCAAAAAGAATCCCGAGATGTGACGTGACCGGTTCCCACGCCTGAACGTTTAATTGACGCGCCCATTCACGTGCAGAATCATCAGACCCGTAGAATCCGGTATGCGACGCATTCAATTCTCCATTGAGTGCTGCCATCAGACGCGAAAAGACGGAGTAACTCGGAGCGAAACGTGCCGCCGCCTGATATTTCGCACGAATAGCTTTCCAATCTGCCCCATGGAAATTAGCATCATAAAAATTGTCACGGAGGATCCCCCACCCCGTAAGGAATCCAAGTTCCTGATAGTCTTGAATATCCAACTCCTGATAAATACGGAAAGGATACACTTCTTTGAAAGAGGCAATCTTATTATCCGAAGTTAACCAAATCAGACGATCATCACTCGTCTTTGTCTCTTTCGGCGAATACCACGCAGCGATTGCTCCCCAACGGTCACAGACGAATTTCGGCGTCAGATTTTCAGGGATTACAATCTCGTACGTTCCGGCACGATTGTTAATGGTCGAAGGGAAATAGACACGTCGCGAATCGTAAGAAAAGGCAGGTGCACTTGCGCTTCCCACATTGGTAATGACACGCACGCGTTCGTGGAGATTCTCAAAGTCAATGGACAGCGGCTGGAACTCCTTCGACGGTGCATCAGCAGAAGAAAGTTTGTCGCCCTCGGGACTTTTCACCTCCGGCGTTTGCGCAACGGTAGTTCCCAAAAGAACTTCCTTAATGGCGGGACGATCTTCCATCTTCAATCCCATGTGCTCCAGCGCTTTCTTATACGGTTGCACCTTCAGCGCATCCTCTGCCCGACGCGTCAACCAGACATAGAATAACGTCCGTCCCGAATCAGGACGATCGCCGAGCCAAAGAAGTAATTGCCCATCAGGAGACCATTGGGGGAGACCATCCCACGAAAAACTCCGAGACACGTTGTACGACTCAATGGCGGGGTCCTCCACGGACACAATCCAAATGTCGAAATTGTCATAATCATCTGCAAGCGAACTCACAAACCAACGTGAGTCGGGCGACCAACTATACGTATTGACACGCAGTTCAATCGGAAATCTCCGAAGTACTTTCCCATTCAAATCCGCCACCACAAGCCGCGACTCGTGCTCAATCCACGCAAGCTTTTTCCCGTCAGGAGAAACGGATAATTGAGAGCGGCGCGTCTCATCAATCACAAGCGGTTTAACAACAAACTCAGCATTTTCCCACCAAAAGCGCATAGCGTTTTCCCGCTCGGCGACCAATACCGCGACACCATCGCCACGATCGGAGAGGAAAAACAGTTGCGATCCGTCCTTCGAGAAAACACACTCACGTTCCTGCGTACGAGAATCGCCATAAATCCGCTTAGGCTCACGCAAGACCGCATCCATCACCCATAAATCGCCGCCGGCGGTAAAGGCAAATTCAAGCCCTTTTGAAGTCACCGCAAGCGCTCCGGGCGAATCATTATTCCACACGCTATCGTAGGTGCGGCGGCGCGTATCTGAACGGAATACGCCCATACTATCG
Organism: Kiritimatiellia bacterium; assembly: GCA_036651955.1. GTDB lineage: Bacteria > Verrucomicrobiota > Kiritimatiellia > RFP12 > DVOR01 > Spyradenecus. The sequence continues at coordinate 5,273 of JAVVWU010000046.1, read as the reverse complement.
GGACGCAATGGAATCCGCTTGGGCGCCACGCTCGGTTGCGTCGGATCCATTGAATAGAACCAAAAACCTTGACGGAAAATCATTGCGTGTCCATCTGCCGAAAGCGTGGGCGCAATGACACTGTCCCCGCGGAAAAAGGTCACCTGAGATTCTTTGCCTTGCGGATACGGGTGGTACCAAACATTTTGTGTTCCATCTTGTCCGGAAACATAATAGAAACCTTTTCCATCGGGCGTCCATAAAGGCGTACGCGACTCCGTCAGCTGTTTGACCAGCAACGTAAATGTTTTGGCTTCGATGTCATAGCACCAAATGCGTGAAACATTTTCGCCGGTAAATCCTTTACGGTAAAGGTCTTCACCTTCCTGTGTAAAAAGTACGAACCGTCCATCGGGAGAAAGTGAAGGCTCTGATCCCATTGCATCAAAGAGACGATGCTCCGCCGCACGTTCATCCACCGGAATCCACGCCAAACGTCCACAGTCAAAATACGATCCCGTATCATCACGCAAGACATAACAAAGAAGGCTTTTATCATCTAACGACCATAAATAAGGGCGTTCGCCTTCGGAATGAAAAGAGACTTGGCGTGCGACAGAACGTTCACTGATATCGGCGACAAACAGATGCCACCCACCGGCACGATTGGATTGAAAGGCGAACCGTTTCCCGTCGTGAGAAACCACCGGCCACCCGTCACGTCCACCCGAACTCTGAAGCAGTCGTGCCACTCCGCCTTCGATCGGCGCCAGCCAAATAGCATCGCTCCATTCAAATATAAAACTCTTACCATCCGGCAACAACGACGGACGCGCCGCCATATAAATCTCTTCAGGGTCAAAACCTTGAGGAAGCTGCACCGGCGCAGGACGACAATTTGCAACGGCATTCTTGGAAGCCACCGTTCCTTTTGACATCGGGACTAATACAGGCGTATCCGCCGTGACCACAACCGAAACGAAAATCGAAACGACCAGAAAAATGGCTTTCAAAAACATGATTAACTCACCTCGTTTTGTTGGTATTGAATATCACACAAATGACGATAAATACCGCCCTGTCCATAGAGTTCTTCGTGCGTACCGCGTTCTTTGATTTCACCGCGATCAACCACCAAAATGCAATCGGCCTTTTGAATCGTTGAGAGACGATGCGCGATGGCAAAAATGGTACGGTTCTGCATTAAGTTGTTAATGGCCGCCTGCACCTGTTGCTCGGTCACCGTATCCAAAGCAGAGGTTGCTTCATCAAGTATCAGAATCGGCGGATTACGCAGAATGGCACGAGCGATTGCCACGCGTTGACGTTCGCCACCGGAAAGGACAAATCCTTTTTCACCCACAATCCGATTGTATCCCTCGCGGTGCTCCATAATAAACGTATGCGCATTGGCGAGCCGCGCCGCTTCCATAATTTGCTCCATCGTCGCAGCAGGAGAACCGTACGCAATATTGGCCGCAATCGTATCATTGAAAAGAACCGATTCTTGCGTGACTGCACCAATAATATTACGTAAATCCATAATGCGATAATCACGCAAATCATGCCCATCCACACGGATACATCCGCCCGTAACGTCGTAAAAACGAGCCAACAAATTCGCCAGCGTCGTTTTACCGCTTCCGGTCGAGCCGACAATGGCGAACATTTGCCCGCGACGAATCACGAAGCTGGAATCTTTCACGACCTTTTCACCGGTGGCGGTGTAACTGAAATCTACATGGTCAAATTCAATGCGGTCGCGGAACTCTGTAATACGAAGCGCATCGGGCTTCTCAACGATTTCTTCATGAACATCCAGCAAGGAGAAAATACGGTTCAGCGCCGCACGCCCATTCTCTAACGCATTCTGAATCTTCCCCAGCTGTTTCATCGGCTTGTAGAGGATTAAGAACGGCGGAATCAACGGAATGATATCGGCAAGCGAACGTCCTGTAGCAAAACAGATAGCAATGAAAACACCTGCGAGCATAATCGCTACCGCTTCCGTGACAGGTCCCACAAGAATACTTAAACGCACCGACCGCAAACACATCTTCAACGCACGTAAATTGTACTCTTTGTAGTGGTTAATCTCGGTGTCTTCGGTGTGATACGCCTTCACCACACGAATACAGGTCAAGTTCTCGTGGAAGTTGGAGCCAATCCCTGCGCCTTGCTCCATCAATCGCGTCGACCATTTACGGATCTGCTTGCCGATATAAACGACCGGAAGCATACAAAGCGGATAGCCGAAAATTACGAGCAACAAGAGCGATACCATATGGTTTTGAATCGAAAACCAACAAACGAATCCTACCGCCGTCAAAATTTCAAAAGGCGCGCGGCAAATATCACCCATCGTAGAAGCAATCAATCCTTGAATTGTCGCCGGATCTCCCGTAGCACGGGACATCAATTTACCCACATCACTACGCCCATGAAACGCCAAAGACTGGTTTTGAAGATGCGTGAACATCGTGTTCTTCACATCGACCACGACCTTCATCCCCGCCTTCGTTAAATAATATTGGTTCAGATACGTTGCAATCATCTTAACAGCCATCGCTGCGCCCATGATGAGAACCAATAGCACCATCACCATTAGACGCGGATCGCCCGAGGTCGTTGTCGCATGAATGCCAAATCGACCGAGCATTTTCTCGGCTTGCTTAATCTGACGATTGTACTTTGCCGTTTGTTCGGCGGCTTGACGTTCAAGTTTAGAAGCTTTTTGCGTTGCCGGCGTTGACGGAGCCGCGACCGTTTCAACCGCCGGTTCAACTGCCGGTTCCTCAACCTGTTCACCCGACATTTGAAGTTGCGCCACCATCGGCTGAATCACGGCGAACAGCGGCGCCCATGCGCCACCAGTCACCATACCGAGAAACATTCCGGCAAAAATCAAAGCCTTGTAAGGACGCGCAAATTTCCACAACCGACGATAGACTTCTTTTGCAGGATAGTCTTTGTCAAACCATTCACGTCCGGCATCCATTGACTGGTAATTCTTTTTATTCTTCCGTTTTCTGGACATGATTTCCTACTCTCGAGGGTGCCCCCTCAAATGAATGCGTCAGCAAACTCTTCCATCAGCGAAAGAATACGCGCCCAATGCCCTCTCTGGACGAAGTCAATCCTCCGTAACCGACAGGCCATTGCGCGCGTTCTGCGCGTATTTCCGCCCGCAACACGGGCGCTCATCCATTACGCGATTTCGGCAATCGGCGAACCTTTGGAGACATTCTCCCCTGGCTTCACCAAAAAGCGGAGAATCTTACAATCTTCAACCGCTTTAACCGGATTGAAGAGTTTCATGGCTTCAAGCACACAAATCGGCGTTCCTGCCTTTACCGTTGCACCTTCTTCGCAAAGATTCCCCTTGCTCGGTGCATCGGCGCGGTAAAACGTTCCAGTCAGCGTGGCATTGATTGTCTTCTTCGGTGCGGCAGGAGCGGTGACGGCAACAGCCTTCGGTGCGTCTCCCGTGGAAACGGGCATCGCTGCCAGTGCCGAAGCGTCAACATTCAATCCGCCACCCAAGGTGCCAAAAAGACCGACGAACTGACGACCAATCATCGCAAACTTCGCATCTTCCGCCGAGAGAGGCGTTGGCGCAGGTGCTTCTGCCGCCGCCTTCGCTTCTGCCGCCGCCTTCGCCATCGTCATTTCGGAATCGGCAGGAATCGGCGCACGATCCGCCTCAGGCGTGGCACGCCATGTGAAGTAATCAATCGCAACAGAGGGGAACATACAGTACGAAAGGATATCCTCTTCACTCTGTACCAGTTTGGGATCCAATTCCTTCGCAGCATCGGCAAGACCGGGCTTCAACAAATCTGCCGGACGGCACGTAATCTTTTTATCCTTGCCGAGAATCTTCTTCTCCAACTTCGCGTCCATCGGAGCAGGGCTGCGACCATAGCATCCTGCCACATACTGCCGCGTTTCATTGGAAACCATTTCGTAACGCTTCCCTGCCAACACGTTTAAGACGGCTTGCACGCCCATAATTTGCGAAGTCGGAGTCACCAAAGGCGGATAGCCCATATCCTTACGAACACGCGGAAGCTCTTCCAAAACTTCTTGCAAACGATCCAACGCATCTTGCTGCGCAAGCTGACTCCGCATATTAGAAATCATGCCGCCGGGAATGTGGTGCAAGAGCACCTGCACATCCACCGCTTCAGCGCCGGCATTCGACTTCAATGCACGCATCGGTTTCAGTTTACGGAAGTAATCATCAATCTGCGTCAATTGCAGTGCATTCAGTCCGGTGTCATATCCAAGACCTTCAAAAATCGCACGCATCGTGCCATGCGCCGGCTGGGAAGAGAATCCCGAGAGCGTCGCAATGGAACAGTCAATCGCACCGGCGCCTGCCTCTACAGCAGCCATATACATCGCCGGCGCCATACCGGAAGTCATATGCGAGTGCATCTCAATCGGAAGATCCGGCAATGCCTTCTTCAAGGCTCCGACCAATTCACGTGCCGCCGACGGCGTAAGAATGCCCGCCATATCTTTAATGGCGATCGAGTCAATTCCCAAATCCACCTGCGCCTTGGCAAACTTTACAAAGTTCTCTGCCGTATGAACAGGCGAAACGGTGTAGCAAATGGTTCCTTGCGCATGACCGCCATATTTCTTTACCGCTTTAATTGCAGCCTCGAGATTGCGCACATCATTGAGCGCATCAAAGCAACGGAAAATGTCCATGCCGTTCTCGCACATCTTCGCGACGCAACGCTCCAGCACATCATCTGGATAATGTTTATAGCCGAGACAGTTCTGCCCGCGCAGAAGCATTTGCAACGGAGTCTTTTTGCAAATGGCTTTCATTTGCCGCAAACGTTCCCAAGGATCCTCACGCAGGAAACGCATACAAACGTCAAACGTTGCACCGCCCCAACATTCAATTGCATAAAAACCGGCATTGTCCACGGTCTCCAGAATGCCAAGGATATCTTGTGTACGCATCCGCGTCGCCCACAACGATTGATGCGCATCGCGCAAAGTCGTATCTACAAAACGGACGGTCTTCTTTTCGGTGGTTTTGGCCATGAAGTGCTTCCTTTCGTTAATCAGCTCAAACAAAGCTGTAAACGCCTTTATTATCCCACGCGCGACCCCTTATCGTCAAGGTCGAACGCAAAAGGATTCGCTCTTGACATATGAGTAGAGACGGAGGCAGATGAGCGCATAGGAGCGGCGGAAAAGAAAAAGAGAGGCAGTGCCGGAGCACTGCCTCTTAAGAAGAGCGAAGCTCGCGTACGCTTAGAAAGCGCCGCTGA
>JAVVWU010000045.1:0-13514 GCA_036651955.1 Kiritimatiellia bacterium | reverse complement strand
CAATACGTACGTTGAAGGTGATTGCGGCGGCGAACGGTATAACGTCGGTCACTTCCGTGACGGCAAAAACGGCGACAGGCAAAGGCGAGGGAAGTAAGAAATTGACGGCAGAGCAGGCGAGCGCCGCGCTCGGATGTTTCTCGAATATCGCCAGTGCAATTGTGACAGGTAATGCGGCGACGATTACGATTACCTACGACTTCGGTATCAGTGCGCTTGCCCCGACTGCGGACGGTAACGGATTGAGCGTGACGGCGAAAGTGCAAGGCGCGTTGGGGAGCGGTACGCCTGCGACATTCGCCGATGGCGTCACGGTGCAGCTGTATGCCGAAGGTACTACAAATCCAATTGCCAGTACAAAGGTGAGCGGAACGGCTTCGCAAACGGTCGAATTGATAGCGGTTAAGGCGGACGCTCTTAACAAGGTGCTGACGGTAAAGGCGACGAAGCTTGATTCGGTGCCGTAAGTCGCGCCGACAAGCTTTCACAGTGAGCCACGGTACGCCGTGGCTCTTCTTTTTCCGGTGTCGCCTCGGCGCGTCATCGTGAATGCTGTAGTCGAAAAGTTTCGTGCCGCTGTATTCTCTTTTTTAATTGGCGGAAGGTTGCGCTATAATAGCGGTATGAGACGATACTTTTATAGTTTAGCGGCGCTGTTTTTGTGTTCGGTGGCTTCGGCGGCATGTGCGGTGTGTGGACCTTCGTCGGAGGTGAAGCTTTTTTCCTTACGTGCGCATCACTGTTTGTCAGCGGTTTTTGGATCGGCACGGCAAGAGGGCGATACGACGTTGATTTATAACGGTTTTCAATGGGGGCTGATTCATAGTTCGATGGCGGAGGACGATGTCTTGCGGACGTTTATTGATGAACGGTGCGATGTCAATGGCGTGAGTCTCCAGCTGTTAACGACGCTGAATAATGGGACGGTGAACGGTGTGGCGGTGACGGGCATTTTTTCGGGAATCCGTGCAGTGGACGGCGTGCAACTGTCGGGATTGGCGTGTGCGGCGAATACGGTGCGTGGCGTGCAGCTGTCGTTGGCAATGAGCCGTGCGAATAAAGCGGCGACAGGCGTGCAAGTCGGTTTGGTGACGTATGCGCAACGATTGAAAGGGGTTCAGTTCGGACTTTTGAATATCAATCAATCGGGGCTGATTCTTCCTTTGATCAATGTGAGTTGGTAGTTATGTTTGCCGTGGCACGTTGTCACGGAGTTGCGGACAGTAGCGTACGATGGAGGATGGAATGAAGGTAATGGTTTGGGCGATGGTGGCAATAAGTGTCAGTGTGTATGCGTTTGCCGAGACGATTCCGTTATGGACGGAAGAGACGTTGCCGGCAGGGATGACGACGGCGCCGGAGCGGTTGGAGCAAGGTCATCTTTATGATGTGTCGTTACCGACATTGAACTTTTTCCCCGCGCCGAATCCGACGCAGAAGCTTTTGCCGACGCTCCTGGTTATTCCGGGCGGCGGATATGGTTGCCTCGCCTATGCGAAAGAGGGGACGGAGATTGCGCAGTGGCTGAACGGAATTGGCTATTCGGCGGCGGTGTTGAAATATCGCATTCCGGGAAATCGCGACGGGGCGCTGGACGATGCGCGTCAGGCGTTGAAGCTTTTACGTCAACGTGCGTCAGCGTGGAAAATTGACACGACGAAGATGGGGATGATTGGCTTCTCTGCCGGTGCGCATTTAACGGCACGGGTGCTGCATGAGGCGTCGCACGGAATGGCGTTTGCGTTGCTGATTTATCCGGCTTATTTGAGTGAGAATGGTAATACGCTTGCCGCGGAAGTCGTGCCGTCTGAACCGGAAGTGCCGACGTTTATTATGCAGTGTCGAGATGATCGTAACTATGTGTTTTCCGGCTTAGGCTATGCCGATTATTTAATTCGCCGCAACTGCCCCGTGTCGTTTCATCTCTATGCCACTGGCGGTCATGGATTCGGGAAACAGCGTCCGGCATCGAGCGAAGCGGGGCATTGGACGGAAAGTGCGGCGCTTTGGCTAAAGACGTTATAAGTGCTCATTCTTTGATATACTTGAGGAGATTTCAAAAAGTTTATCGGAGAGGCGAATGAAAGCGATTGCTGCCGACACGTTCGTTGATGCGTTACAAAGTTCTTATCGGGCAGGGACACAGCCGTATTTTCTTTTCTATTCCAGTTTATGGGATGGCTATGTGACTGACCCGGCATTGATGGCGATACCGTTTGACGATCATTTGACGCATCGCGGTGATGGTGTCTTTGAAACGATGAAATGTTTGAACGGCGCCGTTTATAATTTTGATGCGCACGTGCAACGGTTGCACCGGAGTGCGTATCAGGTGGGGTTGGCGTATCGTAAAGGGCCGGAAGCGTTGCGGGCAAAGATTTTGGAAGTGTTGAAGGTGGCGGCGGTGCCGGATTGTTCGGTGCGTGTGGTGCTGTCGCGCGGTCCCGGCGGTATGGGGGTCGCTCCTTCTGAATGTAAAAATTCAGCACTTTATATTATGGTGTATGCCGCCGGCGAACCTTTTATGCGTCATCATCCGCAAGGCGCCACGATGCGTAAAAGCAACGTTCCGGTGAAGCCGCCGCAGTTAGCAATTACGAAGTGCTGCAATTATATCCCGAATGTGCTGATGCGTGCCGAGGCTGATATTTGGCACGTGGACTTTATGGTGGGTGTCGATGAGAAGGGGCACATTACCGAAGGGGCGACGGAAAACGTCGGGATTGTTTCTAAAAGCGGGCGTTTAGTTTTTCCGCCGCTGGATACCGTTTTAGCAGGGACGACGATGCTCCGCGTGTCTGAATTGGCGCAGGAGCTTGAGGTGGACGGCCGATTGAAAGGCGTCGTTTTTCGTCCCATTCGTGAAGATGAACTTTATGAGGCGCATGAAATTCTTGTGACAGGAACGACGCTGAACGTAGTTTCTGTCGTGGAATATAATGGGCGTAAAGTTTCGGGAGGCGTGCCCGGTCCGTTGGGACTTGAGTTGAATCGCCTCATTGAGCTTGATACGTTGTCAAATGAGGCATTGCGTATCGGCTATTGTTAATTTCCAAAGGAATCAGAATGAATGCGTTGTATGAGACCATGCTTGAAAAAGCAGTAGTGATTAACCACCTTCGTGGTGCTGATATTTTTAGCGTCATTGCTGAAATGATGGAGGCGCTGGTGACGGAAGGCGTCTTGAATGAAACGCAAGAAGATGAGGCCAAGCAGTCGGTCGTGCGGCGTGAAATGTCGGCATCGACGATTATGATGGACGAAATTGCGCTTCCTCACGGGCGTACCGATGTGGTGAACGATCTTGTTTGCGCGGTGGGGATTCACCGTGAAGGATTTGCGGCGGATGCGCCCGATGGCGCACCAACGCGTGTGGTCATTTTAATGTTGGTTCCACCTTCGGCGGGGTCGGGATATACGACGTTTCTTGCGAACTTGAGCCGTGCGCTGATGGATCCGGAGAAGCGGGCGAAAATGATTGCCGCCGAGGATCGTGCGACGGTGTTAGCCGTTTTGAAGTCATAAGGACTGTTCCAGAGGAGTTTTGAGATGTTTAACGCCGTTTCCAATCGTCCCGATTTTCCTGCAAATGAAAAGGCTGTTCTCGCTTGGTGGGAGCAGGAAGGAACATTTGCCAAAAGTTTGGAGAATCGTAAGGCGGCGGAACCGTTTCGTTTTTATGATGGACCGCCTTTTGCGACGGGGCTTCCGCACTATGGGCATTTGCTCGCCGGAACGATTAAAGATATTGTGCCGCGTTACTGGACGATGCGCGGACGCTTCGTGGAACGTCGCTTTGGATGGGATTGTCACGGATTGCCGATTGAAGCTTTAGCGCAGGAGGCGCTGGCGGTCAACGGCGCCTATGAGATTCGGCAGCATGGCGTCGGACAATTCAATGAACAGTGCCGGTCGATGGTTTCGCGCTATGTCGCGCAATGGCGGCAAACGGTGACGCGGATGGGGCGTTGGGTCGATTTCGATCACGATTATAAGACGATGGACCCGACTTTTATGGAAACGATTTGGTGGGTCTTTCAGCAGTTGTGGAAGCAGGGGCGGATTTATAAAAGCCATCGGATTATGCCGTACTCGTGGAAACTTTCCACGCCTCTCTCCAATTTTGAAGCGGGCAGCAATTACAAAGATGTGCAAGATCCGGCGGTGACGGTGCGTTGCCGGATTACTGCCGGTGCGCCGGCGGCGTGGGGAACGGAAGCTTATCTTTTGATTTGGACGACGACGCCATGGACGCTTCTCACCAACTTTGCCATCTGTGCCGGTCCGGAAATTGACTATGTCGCCGTGCGCGATTGCGCCAGTGGCGCCGTCTATATCGTGGCAGAGGCGCGCCTTTCGGCGCTGTTCAAAAAAGCGGACGACTATACGGTGGTGGATCGTTGCAAAGGCGTTGCGCTCAAAGGCTTGCACTACGAACCGATTTTCCCGCAGTATCGCAATCAGCCGCAGGCGTTTGTCGTGCTGACCGACCCTTATGTGACAACGACGGACGGTACAGGACTGGTTCACAATGCGCCAGCGTATGGTGAGGACGATTTCCGTGTCTGTTCCGCCGCCGGAATTGAATTGGAAGATCCGCTGGATGAAAGCTGCGCCTTTATTGCGCCGGCGCCCGAAGCGTGGCGCGGACGGTTCTGTAAAGACTGCGATAAGGACATTATCAAAGAGCTTAAGGCCATGGGCAAACTCGTGCATCAGGCAACGATTGTCCATTCTTATCCTTTCTGTGATCGTACCGATACGCCTTTGGTCTATCGTGCGATTGATGCGTGGTATGTGAAAGTCGAAGATTTGCACGAGAAGCTGGTGGCGAATAATGCTTTGGTGCATTGGATGCCGGCGGCGATCGGATCGAATCGCTTTGGGAATTGGCTGCGTGAAGCGAAAGACTGGAATATTTCCCGCAACCGTTTTTGGGGATCGTGTTTGCCGGTGTGGATTAACGACGACGATCCCAACGATCAGATTTGTGTCGGTTCGGTGGCGGAATTGGAAGCGCTTTCGGGCGTGAAAGTCACCGATCTTCATAAACATTATATTGATGCGATTGTCATCACGCGCAACGGTCATACGTATCACCGCACGCCCGAAGTGCTGGACTGCTGGTTTGAGTCCGGTGCGATGCCTTATGCGCAAAGGCATTATCCGTTTGAGCCGGGGCAGGTGGGGCAGGAATCGTCGTTTTTCCCTGCGGACTTTATTGCCGAGGGGCTGGATCAGACGCGCGGCTGGTTCTATACGTTGCTCGTTTTGGGGACGCTGCTGTTTGATACGGCGCCTTATCGCAATGTGATTGTGAATGGGCTTGTGCTTGCCGAGGACGGAAAGAAAATGTCCAAGCGGCTCAAGAACTATCCGGACCCGACGGAAGTCATTGAGAAGTACGGCGCCGATGCGTTGCGTCTCTATCTGATTTACTCTCCTGTCGTGCGCGCCGAGAATTTGCGTTTCTCCGAAGCGGGCGTGAAGCAACTGTTGCGCGATTTGCTCATTCCGTGGTGGAACGCCTACAGCTTCTTTGTGACCTATGCCAATGCCGATAAGATTGAAGAGGTGGAAGTCTCCGCACCGCAATCGTCACACGTGCTGGACCGTTGGATTATTTCCTCGATGGAGACGCTGATGGCAGAGGTGACGGCGGCGATGGATGTTTACGATTTGCAACGCGCTGTGCGTCCTTTCGTTGCCTTCGTCGAAGATTTGACGAATTGGTACATTCGCCGTTCGCGTCGCCGTTTCTGGAAGAGTGAAGATGATGGTGACAAGCGTTGCGCCTATCGTACGCTACGCTATGTTTTGGTGCAATTGAGTAAAGTCGCCGCACCGTTCTGTCCTTTTATCTCCGAACAGATTTATCGCAACTTGCGTGGTGCGAGCGATCCGGAGAGTGTGCATTTGTGCGATTTCCCTGTGGCAAATCGTGCGGCGCGTGATACGACGCTGGAAGCAGAGATGGCACTGGTGCAGCGCGTGGTGCGCTTGGGACGGCAATTGCGTACTGATAAAGATTTGAAAGTGCGTCAACCTTTGGCGCGGCTTCATGTGGCATCGACCGATGCCGCCGTGCGCGAACGGTTGGGCGCTTACGTTGAAATTATCCGCGAAGAACTCAATGTGAAAGATGTCTCCTTTGGCGCAGATGAAACGCGCTTGGTGGATATTTCGCTCAAAGCGGACTTCAAGCAATTAGGACCGCGTTTTGGCGCGCAGATGAAAGCGGCGGCGGCAGCAATTGTTGCGCTCTCACCGGAGCAGGCGGGCGTGTTGGCGCGTGGCGAAAAGGTGACGATTGATTTGAACGGCACGCCGGCGGAACTTTGTCCTAATGATGTTATTCTTCAACGTACGCCGCGCGAAGGTCTGGTGACGGCGGCGGAAGGCAATGTGGTCGTCGCACTCGAAACGGCTCTGACGGCAGAATTGATTGCCGAAGGTCTGATGCGCGAAACGGTTTCCCGTATTCAAGCGATGCGCAAAGAGGCGGATCTTGAAGTGACGCAACGTATCTCTGTGACGATACAGGCGGAGGCAGAGGTGCGCGCGGCGTTGGAAACGTGGCAGGCGACGATTTTGGAAGAAGTGCAAGGCGACGCGCTCGTGTTTGCCACGCTCGCCGGCGTTCCTCAAGACCTCAATGGACATTCAGTGGTTCTTGCCCTCACCGCAAAATAGCGGGCAGCGCGTTGTGCGCGTCGAACTTATGGAGGCGGAATGGGATTTGTGCGAATGTTGGGCTTTGCCCTCGTGGCGTTAACACTGACACTTTTTACGTGGTTGGGCGGTGGTTTTGTTTCCACGTGGCTGACGCCATGGTCGCTCTGGCTGACGTTGCTGCTGGTTGAGGTGATGCTTGTTTTGCCCGAACAGTCTCAAACGGAATCGCTCTTTGAGGCGCGTCGACGCGTCTGGCACAGTCTCGTTCGCGACCCGCTCCTCTGGCTGACGCTTGCCCTCACGCTTTATCTTTTACTTCAATGGTTGAACGCCTGTACGGTGCTGGACTGGAATGTCAAAAGTCAGCAGTGGACGATTGACTCTCCAGCATTTGAATTTATGCGTCACCCCGATACGGCAACGGCGTTGGCGTTGCCGCCGCCCGATCGTATGGTGGCATCGTGGAAGTTTTTCCCTGCGACGATTTCGTGGCTGCCATGGAGTTTACGTTCGGGAGAGGCGTGGGATGTGATGAACTGGTTCCCGCCGGTTTTGTTTGCGCTGCTTTTGGTACGCCATGCGATGCAAAATCAGACAAAGCGGCGACTCTTGACCTTTGTGTGCGCGATGACGATGCTGCTGTCGATCGTCGGTATCGTGCAATATCTGATGGAGGCTGAATTTTTGTACTGGGGGCGTCCGGTGGGGGCGTTCTTCTATGCGACGTTTGGCTATCCCAATCACGCGGCGTGCTTTTTTCCTGCGGTGATGGCACTGTCGATCGGACTGTGGATGTGGGCGCGGGAACATCAGGAACAGACGCGTGTGCCAGCCTTTTTTTATCTAATTTGCGCCTTGCTGTGTGCCGTTTCCGGCGTACTGTCGGGATCGCGTGCCGGCGTTCTCTTTGTGTTGGCGGTCGGTGCGTTTTCGACGCTGTACGTGGTGGTGCGGTGGTACCGCTTATGGTCGCCACGTTTGCGGTGGGCGATTCCCTCGGTGCTGATGCTGTTTCTTTTTGTGATTGGCGGAACGTTTGCCTTTCGTTTGTACGCAGTGAAGGCGAATCAACGCTTTACTGAAATGAGTACGGTCGCGAAAACGGAAGAGGAACGTTCGATTGCCGGACGTTTGCCGCGCTTTACGACACTGCCGATGATTGACCCTGTCTTGCAAGAGATTGCGGAAACGGATTGGGCGGAATTTTTGGCACATCCCATGTTAATGCGTGCCGGTTATCAAGGTATTTTGGCGATGCGTCAACATACGGCGTATCCGTGGTACGGTTCGGGCGCGTGGAGTTTTCGCTGGCTGAATGCGCACTATATTGATCGCACGAAGCCGGAGGAAGCGGCATGGCTCCGAAATCGTCTCGGCGTCGGGCAGGCGAATGTCCACAATGACACGTTGCAGTTTTTGGCAGAACATGGTCGTATCGGTTTTGCGCTGATGCTCGGATGCCTCGCCGCACTCCTCTTCCCCTTCTTGAAACGGCTGTGGCAAAGTCCTTCGTTGTGTAACGCGGATGAACGGCTTGAGTGTAGTTGGCTGAACCGCTTGAATGTCGCCATGGTCTTTATCTTTGTGGCGACAACGCTCATCGCATTGCATAGCTTTATCGATTTAGTTTTTCGTAGTCCGGCGTGTATGATGCTTTACGGCTTAATGTTTGTCTGTGCGCCCGGATTGATCGTCGGATATGCTCAAACAAAGGAGAAGGCTCATGCGTAAAGGGATTATTCTTGCTGGCGGAGCCGGAACGCGCCTTTTTCCAGCGACATCGATTATTTGTAAACAGCTACTTCCGGTCTATGACAAGCCGATGATTTACTATCCGCTTTCGACCTTAATGCTCGCCGGCATTCGTGACATTTTAATTATTTCCACGCCGGAGGCGACACCGCTCTTTCAACGGCTTCTCGGCGATGGCGCGGCGATTGGATTGCGCCTGTCTTATAAGGTGCAGGAAAAGCCCAACGGTTTGGCGCAAGCGTTTATTCTCGGGAAAGAATTTATTGGCAGTGACCCCGTTTGTCTCATTCTTGGCGATAACATTTTTTACGGGCAGGGGCTGGTGCCGATTCTTCGTGCCGCCGATGCGACGGCAGATGCCACGATCTTCGGTTACTATGTGTCCGATCCTGAACGTTTCGGCGTGGTGGACTTCGATGCAGAAGGATGCGCGTTGTCGATTGAAGAGAAGCCGGCGCATCCGAAGTCGAATTTTGCCGTCACCGGATTGTATTTTTACGGGAATGATGTGGTGCGCATTGCAGAGGAATTGAAACCGTCTCCGCGTGGTGAGTACGAAATTACCGATATCAATAAAATTTACCTCGCGCAAAAACGTCTGCACGTTCAAATGCTCGGGCGCGGTTTTGCGTGGTTGGACACCGGCACGCATGATTCGCTGCAAGATGCTGGTAGTTACGTCCGCACGATTCAAGAGCGGCAAGGATTGAAAATTGCCTGTATTGAGGAGATTGCTTGGCGGATGGGATTCATTACGCTGGAGCAAATGTTGGCGGCGGCGGAGCAGGTGAAAAAATCGACGTACGGCGAATACCTTTTTGCTATGGCGGCTCGGGAGGCACGTTAATGGAACTTCTCCCAACGGTAATTCCTGATGTGAAGATCGTGGTGCCGAAACTGTTCTGCGATTCCCGTGGTTACTTTGTCGAGACGTACAATGAAGAACGTTACCGCGCCGCCGGTATTGAGGCGCACTTTATCCAGCAGAACGAAAGCTGTTCAATGCGTGGCGTCGTGCGTGGCTTGCACTGGCAGGCGGCACCGTATACGCAGGCGAAACTGGTGCGTGTCATTTGTGGTGCGGTGTGGGATGTGGCGGTGGACGTGCGCGAAGGTTCGCCGACGTTCGGTCTCCACGTCGCCGCACTTCTCACGGCAGAAAACAAACATCAATTTTATGTGCCGCGCGGTTTTGCCCACGGCTTTGCGGTGTTGGAAGATCGTACGATTTTTACCTATCTCTGCGATAATGTTTATCATCCGCAGTCGGAGCGTGGCTTGCAGTGGAACGATCCCGAATTGAAGATTCCGTGGCCAAACCTTTTATCGGCGCCCATTCTTTCGGAAAAAGATACACATCATGCCTGCTTGAAGGACATTGAACCGTGGAGAGCTGACGCCTGAACGTTGCAGGAGGTTGCCTAAAAGGGCTATACTGAGCGCATAAACCGCTTAAAAGAGGACGAATATGGATAAAATTGCTGTGGTTGGTTTGGGATATGTCGGGCTGCCGCTTTGCTTGCAGTTCTCCCGTTCGGGTGTCGATGTGACGGGGATTGACGTGGACACGCGCAAAGTCGAAGCGGTCAACGCCAAGCATTCGTACATTAAACATATTGAAGCAGCCTCGATTGCCGAACAGGTCGATGGCGGACACTTTCGTGCGACGACAGATTTTTCCGTCTGCAAAACGTTGGAAGCGGTCATTATCTGCGTGCCAACGCCGCTCAATAAGAACCGCGAACCGGACATTTCCTACATTACGGATACAGGCAAGGCGATTGCGCCTTATCTTCATAAAGGAATGCTCGTTTGTCTCGAATCGACGACTTATCCGGGGACGACGGATGGCGAATTGCGCGCGGTGCTGGAACAAGGCAGCGGCTTGAAGGCCGGCACTGATTTTCATCTCGCCTTTTCTCCCGAACGCGAAGATCCGGGCAATCCGCATTCAGTCGTTGCAGCCATTCCGAAAGTCATCGGCGGCTATACGCCAGCCTGTCTGGAAGCGGTGACGCGTCTTTACGCCAAAGCCATTCATACGCTTGTCCCCGTCAGCTCCTGCCGTGCGGCAGAAGCGGCGAAGATTACGGAGAATACGTTCCGCTGTATCAACATTGCTTTGGTGAACGAGCTGAAAGTTGTTTATCAGGCGATGGGCATTGATGTGTGGGAAGTTATTCAGGCGGCGGCGACGAAGCCGTTCGGCTTTATGCCGTTCTATCCCGGTCCCGGATTAGGCGGACATTGCATTCCGATTGATCCTTTTTATTTGACGTGGAAAGCACGCGAGTTTGGTCAGTACACCAAGTTTATTGAGCTTGCGGGCGAAGTCAATACGGCGATGCCCGAATGGGTGATTGACCGTGTCGCCGAAGCGTTGAACGACCGGTCCAAATCGGTCAAAGGCTCCAAGATTTTAATCCTCGGATTGTCTTACAAGGCAAATGTCGATGACGATCGCGAATCGCCTACGTATACATTGATGGAGAAATTGGAAACGCGTGGCGCGAGCGTGGACTATCACGATGATTATCTGCCTGAAATCCGTATGACACGTGAACATCCGCACTTTGCTGGACGCAAGAGCGTGCCGCTGACCGAAGCGAAGATTGAATCGTATGATTGCGTGCTGATTTCCACCGCGCATAAAGACGTCGATTACGCCGTACTGGCGAAAGCGGCAGACCTCATTGTGGATACGCGCAATGCCATGGCGAAAATCGCCACGCGTCCCGGTCAAGTGTGGAAAGCATAATTGCAGGACTTCGGCGATGCGTATCGTTCAAATCCTTCCTTCGCTCAATGATGGCGGTGTCGAACGCGGCACCGTGGAAAGCAATCGTGAATACGTCAAACGCGGTCACGAAAGCTGGGTGATTTCTGCCGGTGGTCGATGGGCGGAAACGATTGAACGCGATGGCGGGCACGTGCTTACGCTCGATGTTAAAAGTAAAAATCCGTTGACCGCGCTGCCGCGCATCTTTGCATTGCGCCGAGCGTTGCGTTCCATTCGCCCCGAGATTATTCACTATCGCAGCCGAGTGCCGGGCTGGCTCACGCACTTTGCGAATCGCGGCGCCGGTTTAGGCGTGCCGATGGTTTCGACGATGCACGGACTGAATCACATTTGCCGTTATTCGCGCATTATGGTGGAAGCCGATCGTGTGATTTGTGTTTCCACGCAAGGGCAACGCTACATTCAAGAGCATTACGCAGTGGATCCGCTCTGCCTGCGCGTGATTCCGCGTGGGATTGATTCCGATTGCTTCGATCCTGCCCGTGTCGATCGTGCGTGGTGCGAAGCGTTCAAGCAGCAATACGGACTGAACGGGCGTTGGATTGCAACGGTGGTCGGACGCGTTTCCGCGCTTAAGGGCTATCAAATTCTTTTGCGTGCCGTTGCGAAACTCCAAATGGAATGGCCCGAGCTTTCAGTTCTGATTGTCGGTGGACCGCAACAGGGGCAGACATCCTATTTTGATTCGCTCAAACGTTTGACGCGTGAACTGGGAATTGAAACGCGCGTAGTCTTTGCCGGAAGCCAGAGCAACGTCCGTGAACTTTACGCACTTTCAAACGTCGTCTGTTCGTGCAATATTGCCAAGCCCGAATCGTTCGGAAGAACGGTTGCCGAGGCGATGGCGATGAATGTCCCTGTCATTGCCGCCGCCCATGGCGGTGTGCTCGATATTGTGCAAGATAAGCGTACCGGCTGGCTCGTCCCGCCCGGCGATGTGGACGCGCTTGCCAACGCCCTTCTGATCGCGCGCCAAACGTCTCTCAGTGGACTGCGGGAACATATCGTTGCCAATTTCTCACTGAATCGTATGGTGACCGATACGCTCGCCCTCTATCAGGAATTGCTTCATCGCTCACGTGAGGTGGCGCTTCGCCACGGTTCGGAGGTCAAAGATGGCACTTTGTAATACGTTGTTAGAGTGCATCGGTCATACGCCACTCGTGCGGCTGCACCGATTCAATGACGGCGGCGCGGAACTGCTCGCGAAAGTGGAATATTTCAATCCGGGCGGCAGCGTCAAAGACCGTGTCGGGCTTGCGATGATTGAAGCCGCCGAACGCGCCGGTCATTTGCTCCCCGGCGGATTGATTATTGAACCGACGAGCGGAAATACCGGCATTGGGTTGGCACTTGCTGCCGCGATTAAAGGCTATCGCCTGATTCTTACGATGCCGGAAACGATGAGCGTGGAACGGCGTAAGTTGCTCAAAGCCTACGGCGCAGAACTCGTGTTGACGCCGGGTGCAGAAGGAATTGCCGGATCAATTCGTAAAGCACAAGCACTTCGAGATGAAAATCCGGGCAGCTTTATTCCGCAGCAATTTGAAAATCAAGCCAATCCCGAAATTCATCGCCGCACCACCGCGCAAGAGATTCTCCACGACTGCGAAGGACGCATTGACGCCTTTGTTGCCGGTGTTGGAACGGGCGGAACGTTAACCGGAATCGGTCAAGTATTGCGCCAAACAAATGCCGCCGTCCAATTGATTGCCGTGGAACCGGAAGGCTCGGCGGTGCTCAGTGGCGAAAACGCAGGACCGCACAAACTGCAAGGCATTGGCGCCGGTTTTATCCCCCACGTCTTGGATCGTTCGCTGATTACGCGCGTGATGAAACGGTCGGCGGAAGAGGCGGCGGAGGCGGCACGCGCGGTGGCGAAACAAGAAGGGTTGCTTGTCGGTATTTCTTCCGGCGCCGCGCTCTCTGCCGCCCGAGAACTTTCGCGTGATCCGAGCTTTGCCGGCAAACGTATTATCGTCTTGCTTCCTGACGGTGGCGACCGTTATCTTTCCACGTGGCTTTTTGACGCATAGCGTCAGTACTTCTCTAATATTACTAACAAGATGTTACGCAGCGCGGCACTCCGCGCGACACGTCGCCCTTTCTCGCAGGGCGGCGCGCGCCGCTTCGCGCTTACCGCGCGTAGGGGGCTACGGCTCTCGCTTGCGAGGCGCTACGACGGCGCTCTGCACAATAGTTGACGGGGGGGGGTAACTTTAGTAGATTAATAACAGCGAAGAGTGGCGTGCGCTCTCCAGATCGGAAGAGCACACGTCTGAACTCC
>JAVVWU010000044.1:0-13652 GCA_036651955.1 Kiritimatiellia bacterium | reverse complement strand
GTCTGTTATGCCAATGGCGAAGGCGTTGCGCGTGATGAAGCGGAAGCGGTGAAGTGGTATCGCATGGCGGCGGCGCAAGGGTATGCGGCGGCGCAGTATAATTTGGGCGTCTGTTATGCCAAAGGCGAAGGCGTTGCGCGCGATACTGTGGAAGCGGTGAAGTGGTATCGTAAGGCGGCAGAGCAAGGGGATTCGAAGGCAAAAAAAGAGCTTCAACGACTTGGCTACTGAGCGTCTGACATACTGCTATGAGCGAGAGCTTTGATATATAGATGTCGCCACAAGCGGTAGATGGCTCTAATGTAATTGTAATTTTAAGCCTCATCCATGGATGAGGCTTTCCTCTTTTTATCTTCACATATCAAGTCATCGGGTCTTTCTTATTTAATGAGCGCGGAGCTACATTATTGCGTAGTGAATTGAGCGGTTTGAACGACAGGAGGCGTTCTCTTTGTTGCCGATTCATCTGCAATGAACGGCAGTAGAGCGCTATGGAATGTTCGCGTTTGAAGTTTCAAAATGATATACTTACGCACATCTTTTTACCTTATGAGGAAGTGATCATCATGGAAGAAAAATATCCTTTTCATGCGATTGAGCCCAAGTGGCAAAAGTATTGGGAAGCTCATCATACGTTTGCGTGCGATACGCGTGATGATAGTAAGCCAAAGTTTTATTGTTTAACGATGTTTCCATACCCGAGCGGTCATATGCACGTGGGACATGGACGTAATTACATTATGGGTGATGTGATCGCACGTTACAAAAAAATGCAAGGGTGTAATGTGCTTTCACCGATGGGGTGGGACGCATTTGGTTTGCCCGCAGAAAATGCCGCCAAAAAGTACCATGTGCATCCGCATACGTGGACGGTTGAGAATATTGCCGAAATGAAACGGCAAGTGTGCAGTTGGGGCGTGGGATATGATTGGGAACGTGAAATCGCCACGTGTCATGCCGATTATTATAAATGGACGCAGTGGGTATTTTTACAAGCTTATAAATTAGGTGTGGCGTATGAGAAGGAGGCACCAGTTAATTGGTGTCCGCTGTGCACAAACCTCGCAAATGAAGAGGTGACGGCAGATGGTCATTGTGAACGGTGCGGACGTCCGGTCGAGAAGAAAAATCTCAAGCAATGGTTCTTCCGTATTACGCAATACGCGGAGCGTTTGTTGAAAGACCTAGATCTTTTGGATGGATGGCCGGAGAAAGTTCGTCAGATGCAAGCCAATTGGATTGGCAAATCTCAAGGCGCAAAGGTCGATTTTAAGATTACTGAAACGGGAGATGCGTGTCCTGTTTATACGACGCGCCCGGATACGATTTTCGGTGTCACATTTATGGCGATTGCACCGGATCATCCACTCTTAAAAACATTGCTTCCCGGTACGAAGCAAGCAGAGACGGTGAAGGCGTTTGTCGAAAAGCTTGCAACGATTCCAGCATCGGAACGTTTCTCGGATGCCTTGACTAAAGAAGGTGTCTTTACCGGCTTTCATGTCACGAACCCTTACAACGGCGATAAGGAGATTGAGTTGTGGGTGACGAACTATGTCGTTTCTGATTCCGGTACAGGGATTGTGATGGCAGTGCCAACGCACGATCAACGTGACTGGGATTTTGCTGTAAAGTATGGCATCGGGCATAAGCTTGTTATTCAAAATGCAGATCAATCACTGAACGCATCCACGATGACGGCGGCGTATGTTGACGGTGGAACGCTTGTAAATTCAGGCGCGTTTAATGGATTACCGAATCTTGAGGCAATCAAGGCGATTACGCAATATGGCGTCGATCATGGATTTGCAGAGTTCAAGGAAAACTTCCGTATTCGTGATTGGAATGTGGCACGTCAGCGCTATTGGGGGGCGCCGATTCCCATTGTTCATTGTCCGAAGTGTGGCGCAGTGGCTGTCCCGGAGGATCAACTTCCGGTGCGGTTGCCCGAAGATGTTGATTTCAAGAGCGATCAAGGAAACCCCTTGGCGAAGCATGAAGCCTTTGTGAATACCACGTGCCCGAAATGTGGCGGGCCGGCGAAACGTGAGACCGATACGTTGGCGCAATGGCTATGTTCCTGCTGGTACTTCCTGCGCTATATTGATGCACGTAATACGGAACAGGCATTTGACAAAGCTTTGATTGATAAGTGGATGCCGGTGGATCAGTATATTGGTGGTGTTGAACACGCCGTTTTACATTTGCTGTATGCCCGTTTTGTTGTCAAAATCTTGAATGACGCAGGGGCATTGGATTGTGTCGAGCCGTTCAAATCACTCTTTACGCAAGGGATGATTTGTAAGCGGAGCGAGAAGGATGGCAAACTCTACAAGATGTCCAAATCGGTCGGCAATGTGGTATCGCCGGACGAACTCATTTCAAATTATGGCGCCGATACGGTTCGTCTCTATACGCTCTTTATTGGACCGCCTGAATTAGATGCAGAATGGCAGGATAGTGCGATTCAAGGACCTTATCGCTTCCTGTGCCGTTTGTGGAAAAAAGCCTATGATGCCAAGGCGTTTATCCCAACGCAGGAGATGCCCGTTGAGATTTCCGCTCTTACGCCTCCCGAACGAGAGCTGTATCGTAAACTTCATCAGACGCTTGTAAGTGTCAAAGATTCCATTGAGCATGGGTTCCGTTTTAATACGGCGATTGCACAACTCATGGAATTGATGAATGTCATTGACAGGGCGAAAATCGGACCTGAGTCAAGTGAAGATGCGAAAGCGGTCTTACGTGAAACGCTGGTGACAATTGCGCGTATGATGGCACCGATTACGCCACACATTGCCGAAGAGCTTTGGGCAGAGTTTGGATGTAAGCCTGAAGGCGTCATGAGCGCCGGTTGGCCGGTGGTCAATGAAGCGGCATTGAAGGAAGAGGCGCTGGAGATTATCTTGCAAATCAATGGCAAGATGCGCGGGAAACTTGCGTTGCCGACCGGGCTTTCGATTGCAGAACTTGAGACGATTGCACGTGAATCGGCAGAAGTGAAGCGATTCACCGAAGGACTGACCATTGTAAAGGTAATTGTTGTCCCGAACAGGCTCGTCAATATCGTTGCAAAATAAAGCGTGTCTCTTTCAACGACTCGTGCGTTAACGATTCGCAGGCTCTCCTGCATATCGTGCGAGTGATTGTTATACGTGTTAAGAGGTTCTATGGTAAAAGGTATTTCGCTTCTTTCCGGTGGGCTTGATTCGATGCTTGCCATTTGTGTCTTGCGGGAACAGGGAATTGAGATGGAAGGCCTCGTTTTCCAGTCACCGTTCTTTGACAGTCAACCGGCACAAGAAGCGGCGGCGCAATTAAACGTTCCGCTTCACGTGCTTGATTTTACTACAGACATTTTCGGACTTGTTCGTTGCCCTACACATGGATTTGGTGGAGCGATGAATCCTTGCATCGATTGTCATGCGATGATGATTTTGCGTGCCGGAGAATTTATGCGGCAGGGAGGATATGATTTCGTCTCAACGGGAGAAGTTCTCAATCAACGTCCCATGTCGCAGAACCGTCGTTCACTGGAAGTAGTGGCAGAAAGTTCAGGACTTGCCCATTTGCTCTTGCGTCCACTCTCGGCACAACTGTTAGAGCCGACCGCTCCCGAGCTGGATGGACGCGTGGATCGCAGTCGATTGTGTGCGATTAGCGGGAGAAGCCGTCAGGAACAGTTGGCGCTTGTGAAGAAATATGGCATACGGAAATACCCTTCACCTGCCGGCGGATGTTTGCTCACGGAAAAAGGGTTTTGCCGTAAACTCAAAGATCTTTTCGATCATTCAGACGATGTCACGGCGGCAGACGTTGAGCTATTAAAATATGCACGTCATTTCCGCCTCCCGGATGGAGCGCGCGCGATTGTCGGACGAAACCGGAACGACAATCAAAATCTCAAGACGTTATCGGCTCAAGGTAAGACCATTTTGTATACGGTCAATGTCCCGGGACCTACAGCGGCAATTCTCGGTGATGCGACAGACGCCGATCTCTTACGCGTGGCTGAAATCCTCGCTTCTTACGGAGATAAAGGCGATTTGCCGGAAGTCATCGTGCGCGTGATTACGCCTTCAGATTCACAAGATCTTTCTGTAAAATCTCTCCCACGAGAGACGTATGTCGCGTGGATGCTCTAATCTGCTGTTCCGATTGCTCTTAACTTTATTATTACGCGCGCGCGTTTGCGCGCGTAAGGTGATAAGAGGTACAATAGCCCCTTATTGAAAGGATTTCATATGGACGACGAGATTCAAGTGGCTCCGATAAAAGATGCACGAATGACCTCTATCAATGTTGAAGAGGAAATGAAGAACTCCTACATTGATTATTCCATGAGTGTGATTGTGTCACGTGCGTTACCGGATGCCCGCGATGGATTCAAGCCCGTTCATCGTCGCGTGCTCTTTACGATGCATGAGATGAAAAACCTTTATAATCAGCCTTATAAGAAATCGGCGCGTATCGTCGGTGAAGTCATGGGTAAATATCACCCGCATGGTGACTTTTCGATTTATGACACACTTGTTCGTATGGCGCAGTGGTTCTCTTTGCGTATCCCTTTGGTCGATGGTCATGGTAACTTTGGCAATATCGATGGCGATGGTGCGGCAGCCATGCGTTACACCGAGTCGCGTATGTCGAAGGTCGCAACAGAAATGCTGGCGGATATCGATAAAGATACCGTTGACTTCATTTCCAACTACGATGGTACGCTGGAGGAGCCGCGCGTTCTGCCCAGTAAGCTCCCGAACTTGCTGTTGAATGGTTCGCAGGGAATTGCAGTGGGGATGGCGACGAATATCCCTCCGCACAACTTGCGTGAGCTTTGCGATGCGATTATTCATTTCGTTGATCATCCTGATTGTTCGATTGATGATTTGATGGAATATGTCAAAGGTCCAGACTTCCCCACAGGCGCTACGATTTGTGGCGTGACGGGAATAGAGAATATGTATCGTTATGGACGCGGATCGGTGACAATTCGCGGGACGGCGGAAGTCATCAATGAGGGGAAACGTGAAATCATTGTGATTACGTCAATCCCTTATATGGTCAATAAATCTGCGATGGTCGCGAAGATGGCGGATCTTGTGAAGGATGGCGTCATTGAAGGCATTTCGGATATTCGCGATGAGTCGAGTGCGCGCGATGGTATTCGCGTCGTGATTGAACTCAAGCAAAATGCCAAGCCGGGAGCGGTGCTGCTCAATCAGCTGTATAAACATTCAGACTTGCAGTCCACCTTTGGCGCAAATATGATTGCGCTTGACCATGGACGTCCGCGCCGTATGACGTTGAAAGATTTTCTCCAATGTTATGTTGACCATCGATTTGAAGTTCATACGCGCCGCGCACGGTTTGAATTGCGCCGTGCGAATGAGCGGCTTCATTTGGTGGACGGATTACTGATTGCGCAAGATCATTTGGACGAGGTGATTCACATTATTCGTGATTCGCAAAATAATGATGAAGCGAAATCGCGCTTGTGTGAACGTTTTGCTTTTTCAGATCTTCAAGTCTCAGCGATCCTTGAAATGCGCTTGCGTCAACTCACCGGTCTTGAACGTAACAAGTTGCTGACGGAGCGTCAGGAGCTTTTGAAACGTATCAAAGAGCTTGAAATTATCTTGGAAGATCCGCAACAAATTTTCAATCTGATTAAGGCGGACTTAGAAGGTTTGAAGAATGATTACACCAAGGAAGGCGATCGTCGCACCGAAATCATCCCGATGAAGGGTGATGTGAACATGGAAGATTTGGTGGCAGATGAACCTTGTGTCATTACCCTTTCGCATCGTGGCTATGTGAAACGTACGGCACTGACCGTTTACGAAGCGCAGAAGCGTGGTGGTCGTGGCAAGCGTGGGGTCCTGATTAAAGATGAGGATTTCATTGAACGTATTTATGTGCCGCTTGCGCATGATACGCTTCTATTCTTTACGAGTACGGGACGCGTTTATGCTGAACGTGCTTTTGAAATCAATGAATCGAGTCGCACTTCTGCTGGAACGCCGATTGTCAATGTTCTTGAGGGGCTTCAAGCGAACGAGCGAATTGTCGAGATTCTCCCCATTCGTGGATTCGATGAGGACAAGGACATTACATTTGTTCTCGAAGACGGCACGATTAAGCGGACGGCACTGGATGCGTTTAAGAATATCAATCGCCGCGGAATTATTGCCATCAATATTGAAGAAGGCAATGCGCTTGTGAAGATTGTGTTGACCCAGCCCGAGGACAAGGTCTTTATGGCGACGCGTGAAGGTATCGTGAATGCCTTTATGATTGATGAAGTCCGTCGCGTAGGACGTGGCGCGATAGGTGTCCGCGGTATCAAGTTCAAAATCGCTGGCGATCGCGTTTGTGGCGTAGCCATTCAAGAAGAAGGAGCAGCACTTCTTTTTGTCACAGAGAATGGACGTGGTAAGCGTAGCGAATTCGTTGACTTCCGCGTGACTCATCGTGGTTCTATGGGCGTTATCGGGATTCCGCGTGAGAACGAGAAGAACGGCAAACTGGTTGGTATTGCTGCCGTTAAGGGAGATGAGACACTTGTGCTTCTCTCGACGGCAGGGCTGATGATGCGTACACGTGTTTGCGAGGTTCGCTCCATGGGTCGCACGGCGGCAGGTGTTAACTTCGTTAAGTTGCAAGAAGGTGTGACATTGGCGACCTTTACCGTTGCTCCTGCGGAAGAGGAAGAGCTTGATGAAACGATTGCCGTTGAAAATGGCGAAGTCGCGACTGACGCTGTCCCCGCTGAAAATGCTGAAGTCGTGATTGAAGCTGCCACCGAAGTCGTTGAGAGCTCAAGTGCGGAAGAAACGCCGCCCGAGAAGAATGACTAATGGTGCGCATTTCTGATGAATGATGGCAATAACGTTCCTTTCATAATTTATGAGAGGAACGTTATTGTTCGATAGAACTTCTGCCAGCTGCGATTGTTAACGAGTCTTTCTACTATGATTTGGATTACGGGCGATAAACACGGAGACTTTGAAGAAGTCGATGCGTTCTGTTACAAGCAGAAAACCTGCGTGACAGATACGTTGATTCTCTTAGGAGATGCCGGTATCAATTACTATACAGATGCACGAGGAAATGCGCTTCGTCAACATCTTGCACAGTTGCCAATAACCTTCTTCTGTATTCATGGAAACCATGAAGCGCGTCCCGATACATTGCCCAAGATGCAACTGCAACCGGCTTTTGGTGGACACGTATATGTGGACGCACGTTATCCCAATCAACTGTATCCGGTCGATGGTGCACTCTATACGATTGGCACGCAAAAGGTGCTCGTGATAGGCGGCGCCTATTCAATTGATAAGTTTTACCGTCTGCGTCATCATTGGGAATGGTTTGAAGATGAGCAACCTTCTTCCGCGATTAAGACACGAACAGAGATGGCATTAAAAACGGTTGGCTGGAAGGTCGATTGTGTCCTCAGCCATACCTGTCCGCGGCACGCCCTTCCGCTCGGCGAAATCCCCGCTTTGGATTTGGATCTTCCGATTGATTATACGACCGAAGATTGGCTTGAAACTTTACGTCAACAGTTAAGCTACAAAAAATGGTACTGTGGGCACTTTCATATTGATTTCACGCTAGAGGAAATGACATTTCTCTATCATCAAATTCTTCTTTTTGACACGTAACGCTCTCTATAAGGAATCTTTCTATGGCTGGTGAATATGCTTTCAACCTTCAGAATGTAACGAAACATCACGAGAAAAAAGTGATTCTTGATGATGTGAACCTTGCCTTTTATCATGGTGCACATGTGGGGATTATTGGTCCGAACGGGTCGGGCAAATCATCGCTTCTTAAAATTCTTGCGGGGCTTGATACCGACTATATGGGAACGTGTCTCGTCGCAAAGAATGCGAAAATCGGCTATTTAGAACAAGAGCCTGAGTTGGATCCCAAAAAGACCGTTCAGGAATGTGTCATGGAAGGCGTGGCAGAAGCGCAAGCCATGCTTGAAAAGTATGAAGACCTTTGTTGCCGTTTGGATGAGCCGGGCGCGGAAGAAGAAATGGCGCGGCTGCAAGCAATTATTGATGCAAATGATCTTTGGAGCTTGGATCATCAAGTGGAATTGGCAATGGAGGCGCTTCGTTGTCCGCCTGCCGATGCACTTGCCGAAAAACTTTCAGGCGGTGAGAAGCGCCGTGTCGCCATGTGCCGTTTGCTCATTTCAAATCCGGATATTCTTCTCCTTGACGAACCGACCAATCACTTGGATGCCGATTCGGTCGCATGGATTGAAACCTTCCTTAAGAAATTCAAGGGAACGCTGATTGTCGTGACGCACGATCGTTATTTTCTTAATAACGTGACCGAATGGATTCTTGAAATGGATGCCGGACATACGTTCCCTTACAAAGGAAATTACGAAGAGTGGTTGGTACAGAAGCAAGATCAAATGGCGACACAAGCCAAACTGGCGGACTCGCGTAAGAAAATGCTTCAGGAGGAATTGGAGTGGATTCATACGAATCCTTCGGGGCGTCGTGCCAAAGGTAAAGCGCGTATTGCACGTTATGAAGAGCTTGCCAATCAGCAGGTCGATACGCGTGAAGATGAATTGAAAATCCAAATTCCGCCCGGTCCGCATTTGGGCGATTTAGTCGTTTGCGCCGAACATCTCACAATGGCTTTTGGCGAGAAGATTCTTTTTGAAGATGTGAATTTCGATTTGCCTCGCGGTGGTATTGTGGGCGTGATTGGCGCGAATGGCGCCGGTAAGACCACGCTATTCAAACTCATCACACATCAGATTGAACCGACGGAAGGGAAGCTGCGTGTCGGTGAAACGGTGGTGCCGTCTTACGTTGATCAAAGCCGTTCGGAACTGGATCCCACACTCACGGTATATGAAGAAATTACAGGCGGTGGAGACTATGTCAATCTGGCAGGAAAAGGATTGATGAATGGTCGCGCCTATTGTTCGCGGTTCAATCTCAAAGGCGTTGACCAACAGAAGAAGGTCGGTGTGCTTTCCGGAGGTGAACGCAACCGTGTTCACCTTGCGAAACTCCTGCGTTCAGGCGGCAACCTTCTTTTGCTTGACGAACCGACCAACGACTTGGACGTGGCAACGCTGCGTTCGCTCGAAGAGGGCATCCAAGACTTTGGCGGATGCGTTGTCGTTGTCAGTCACGACCGTTGGTTCTTAGACCGTATCGCTACGCATATCCTTGCCTTTGAGGGCGATTCAAAGGTACGTTGGTTTGAAGGTAACTATGCCGACTATCATGAAATGCGCCGGAAGGAAATGGGCGATGATGCCGATAAACCGACGCGCATTAAATTCCGTCCCGTTCGCCATTGAGTACTGTATTAACGTTTTCATAAATAGGGCTCGCCTTCGTCAGAAGGCGAGCCCTATTTATGAAAGAAGACGGCTACTATTCCTTGGCAGGAACTTCTGCCGCAGACTCTTCGGCCTCTGGCGTTGTACGGGCGGCGGTACTTCCGGGGGCAAAGACTTCGCGGTGTTCCATGACTTTGAGCCGAATGGTTTCAAGAATATCGGGATTGCTCCGTAAGAATTCTACCGCCGCAACGGAACCTTGACCGATTTGCTCGCTTTCAAAGCTGAGCCAACTGCCTCGTTTGCAAACGACGCCTGCTGCGATTGCCGCATCAAGGATAGAGCCTTCCCACGAAATGCCACGTGCATAAAGAATATCAAACTCGGCTTCGGTGAAAGGCGGCGCAACTTTATTCTTCACGACATTGACACGTGTCCGGTTGCCAATCGCTTTCCCTGTAGAATCTTTAATTGTGGCAATCCGTGCAATTTTCATACGTACAGAAGCGTAGAACTTGAGGGCGTTGCCCCCCGTTGTTGTTTCAGGGCTGCCGAACATAACGCCGATTTTCATACGGATTTGGTTGGTGAAAATACAGAGTGTCTTGGTCGATGAAATAATTCCCGTAAGCTTCCGCATCGCTTGAGACATGAGGCGCGCTTGAGCTCCCATTTGTGCGGCACCAATATCGCCATCTAATTCGCTTTGCGGTACGAGCGCAGCGACCGAGTCCACGACCACGACATCTACGGCGCCACTACGAACCAACTGTTCGGTAATTTGCAATGCTTCTTCGCCAGAGTTCGGTTGCGACAGCAAAAGGTTTTCGACATCGACACCAATGCGTTTGGCATAGGCGATATCCAAGGCGTGTTCCGCATCAATAAAGGCAATGATTCCGCCGAGCTTTTGCGCATTCGCGGCAATATGCAGCGACAAGGTCGTTTTACCAGACGATTCGTTGCCGAAAATCTCAATGATACGTCCACGCGGAACCCCTCCGACGCCCAACGCGAGATCGAGTGAAAAAGAGCCGGTTGAGATGACTGGAATATCTTGTATTTCGACATCGCCCATCTTCATGATGGCACTATTGCCGAATTCTTTACGGATTTGACTTAAAATTGCATTCAGCTTTTCGCCTGAATTACTGGCGGCGGTTGTTTTCTTTTCTGCCATGGTTAAAGGTCCTTTCAAGGTTGCAACCATTGTAGCAAACTGCCCTTGTTAACGGTGACTTTCTTTAACGACAGCGATTATAAAACAACTAAATCACCTTGCCGCAGGACGGTGGAATTTCCTTCGGAATCCACGGCAACAACCGTTGACGCGACACCGAGCCGTGCCGGTCCGCCATCTAATAAAAGGTCGGCAGTCGGCAGTGCAATTGCCGCTTCTTGAGCATTAACGGAAGGCGGTTCGCCACTCAAATTAACACTGGTACAGCGCAATATACCGCCACATAACCGGAGTAATTGACGCACGCCCTCATCATCGGGAATGCGATAGCCTTCTGTATGCCCCTTTTGCGTTGAGAGTACTAAGGTGAGTGCGCCGGGCCATAAGCGGGCAAGTGCTTCTGCCTTTGCCGTCCAAATTGCACCGTCCTGTTGCACTTTCTCGAGGTCGGAGACAAGGAGTTGGAACGGCTTGGAGCGATCCCGTCCTTTCATGACACGGATACGCTCAAGCGCTTCGGGAAAGTCAGGATGACAGGCGACGCCATAAACGGTGTCGGTGGGCAACAGTACTACGCCGCCATGAAGCAATAGCTCCGCGGCAATCTGCCACGAATGTTCTGTGAAAGGGAGTGTTCTCATTTTCCGGTGCGATAACGTGTAATGAGCGCATTGGTGGAAGCATCGTGAATGAGCGGTGCATGCGGATCTTGCAACTCTTTTAAGATCTTACCGGCGAGGACTTTCCCAAGTTCCACTCCCCATTGGTCAAAAGAGAAGATGTTCCAAATAATACCTTGCGCAAAAACTTTGTGTTCATAAAGTGCAATGAGTGCACCGAACGTTTTGGGAGAAAGCTCGGTCGCAAGAAGCGTATTGGTCGGATGATTACCTTCAAAAGTCTTGAACGGTACAAGCTTTTCGGGGACGCCTTCCGCACGACACTGTTCAGCGGTCTTGCCAAAAGCGAGAGCTTCTGTCTGCGCGAAGAAGTTCGCCATGAGCTTGTCATGCTGATCGCCCATTGGATTGTGCGATTTGCAGAATCCGATAAAGTCCGCAGGGATAAGGCGCGTACCTTGGTGAATCAACTGATAAAAGGCGTGCTGCCCATTGGTTCCCGGTTCACCCCAAACGACGGGACCGGTCGTGTATTCCACTGGATGGCCTTGGCGGTCAATCGATTTGCCGTTGCTTTCCATATCCAACTGCTGGAGATACGCCGGAAAGCGTGCCAAATATTGATCGTAAGGTAAAACAACGTAAGAATCCGCACCATATCCATTCGTGTAGAGAATGCCAAGCAGTGCCATAATCACCGGTAAATTGTGCTTAAATGCTGCCGTCCTAAAATGCTTGTCCATGGCTTCATATCCGGCGAGAAAGCGCTTGAAATTGAGCGATCCAATCGCCACCATGAGAGACAATCCAATTGCCGAAGGAAGCGAATAACGACCGCCCACCCAATCCCAAAAGCCAAACATATTCGCAGTATCAATGCCAAACTCGGAAACTTTTTCCGCATTCGTTGAAACGGCGACAAAATGTTTGGCAACGGCGCCCTCACCGAGTTTTGCAACAAGCCACGCCCGTGCGGCGTGCGCATTGGTCATTGTTTCCTGCGTGGTAAACGTTTTCGAGGCAACAATAAAAAGCGTTTGATCCGCTTTCACTTGCAACAGTGTTTCCGCAATGTGTGTAGCATCAATATTCGAGACAAAGAAACATTTCAGCGTGCGCTTAGAGTAGGGGAGAAGTGCTTGATACGCCATTGCGGGACCTAAATCGCTCCCGCCGATACCAATATTCACAATGTATTTAATCCGCTTTCCCGTCGCACCTTTCCACGTACCTTTACGAATAGCATCAGCGAATACCGCCATCCGATCCAAGACTGCGTGAACATCGGCATAAATATCCTGTCCATCGACCTTGAGCCCTGCCGTTGCCGAAGAACGAAGTGCCGTATGAAGCACCGCGCGATTTTCAGTCACATTGATTTTCTCGCCCTGAAACATTTTCTCAATCTCATCGCGAAGATTGGCTTTGTCTGCAAGCTTGAGCAACAACTTCATCGTTGGCTCATCGACAAGATTTTTTGAATAGTCCAGCGTCCATCCCGCCGCCGAGCACGTCATCTTTTTCGCGCGTTCGCAATCTGCCGCAAAAAGTGATTTCAACGTCAATTCATTTGCTGCAATCTGTTCTTCCAGTTCTTCGCAAGTATCAAAGTCCATGAAATATCCCTTTCTTAATCCGCGAAACCCGCGGCGATCAATTGTTCAAGTGAAAGCCCATCACGCCCTAACGCACGCTGGACATAAGCGCCTAGAATATCAGCCTCAAGATTCACGTGCGCCCCAACGGCAAGTTGTCCCAAAATAGTATCACGTAATGTCGTCGGGATAATTCCCACCTCAAAAGATTCATCATTGACATTGACCACCGTTAAACTGACCCCTGCAACTGCCACCGATCCCTTACGAACCGTCCGCCGTGCAAACGATTTTGAACAGGAAAAACGCAATGTCCAGTCATTCCCTGCCGCACGCTTCTCTAATAAACGCCCCACCTCATCAATATGCCCCGAAACCCAATGCCCGCCCAACCGATCACCGAGCCGAAGCGCACGTTCCAGATTCACGCTACTTCTCACGGTCAATTCCCGAAACATCGTACAGCGCAATGTCTCTTCCAAAACTTCGGCATCGAAATGGCACCCTTGAATGTTCGCGACCGTTAAGCACGCACCATTCACCGCAATGCTCTCACCCAAGCGCAACGGATCTTCCGCCGAGACAATCGCCTGCGCATCTATCGTCAACACAGTACCCGAACTGCGCTCGCGTTGCGCCAGCACACGTCCAATTGTTTGAATCAATCCTGTAAACATGCGACTATTCTACCTACCCTGAATCATCTCTGCAACCTTTCACCAAATACAGCATCTCATCGCATTCGTGAAAACACTCTAATGCGCGAAGGCTCCACCTCAGTGAGGTAGGAGGTCAGGGTCATTGAGGTAGAGGCTCTACCTCAGTGAGGTAGGCGAAGTACGGCGATGAGCGGCTCCGATGTCACGTCTGTCGCACGGACTTTCTCTTTGTGTCATAAGCACTCATGTCAAAAGGAGTGCGCCCGATGT